>JANZZA010000246.1 GCA_026419655.1 Armatimonadota bacterium
TGAAGTGATAGCCCGTATAGTACTGGTATATTTCGTCGCCCCGGCGGATCATGCCGATGGCCATGTAGATCGCGCCGCCGTCAGACGAGCCCCAGACGCCCAGGGGCACGTAGCCCCGACGGTCCGGACGCGTAAAGGTTACTCCGTCTCGACTGACCGCAAGCTGTATCTCTAGGAGGCCGTCGTTCTCGTACTTGCTCTTCGGCGGCGGAGGGAAATGGTAATACATGCTGGGAAAGGCGAAGTAGGCGTCCTCGGCCCATGGATATTGCATCACACAGGGTGTGTACACGTCGGTCTCCCAAGGGTCAAGCTCATCATAGGTAATTGCATGATGGAAGTCGTAGGGCCATGGGCTAAGCAGGTCGTCGGTCTCTGTCCGGCCGACTTTGCGCAGAGGGCCCCCGCAGCGGACGTAAGCCACGTACTTGCCCAGCCGCGTGTCGTAGAAGACCTGGTTCTGAGTGTCAGGGGCGAAGGGCAGGACGCGCTCGGGATGCCGGGTACAGTGGATACCATCCGCCGAGTAAGCGATGTACGCACCTATCTTCTCCGGGTCATCCCCCACGTCCAAGCAAAGCATCTTGTAGCGCTGTTCCGGAGCTGCCTTGGGGTCTAGAAAAACACAATCCGCTCCGAAGGGTAAGATATTGTTGTCTTTGCTTCCGTCGAACTCAACGATTCCCAGGTTCGGTCTGGTCCAATGCACACCGTCGCGCGAAGTGACAAGGCAGTATGAGCTGCGACCCATTTGACCGTCCTGGCCAACAGCGCGGGCGATATAGTAAAGCTTGTACTCGCCCGTGCCGTCGTCCAACACGGTGGAACAATAGATCCATCCTTCCTCCCAGGGCCTCTCGCCCCGCAGTACGATGCCACGTTTGACTGGTGGGTTCATGCACAATTCGACGTTCTCCGATTCCGCGATGAAGCGGTTGTCAATAAACAGTTGCTTGCGGTCGCCTACGTTAATAGGTTGTGTCACAACGGTCGCCTCCAGGGCCAGGCTAGCAAAAAGCGGCACGCATAAAACCATAGACACCTGCTCCTTGCTTGCAGTCTGCGCCGGCAATGACAACCGGCTCGAGCTTGGAAGGAGGCCATCATGCCTCCCTTACACCGCTGGACCACAGCCGGGGTCCTCGTGTACCGATAGCTATCAGCTCGCCAGCCTACCGTTTTGCTTGTAACAGGTGGCAAAATGGGGTGTGCCCTGGTTATTGCCTTCGAAGGCTTACCAAAAGGGAAGGGCACACCTCTTGCCCAGACAAGTCAGACACCTCCTTTAGACCGGTATACAAGACAGGACGACCTCGCTTTGCGCGGCTCTCCGTCTCAACAGTGGGGCGCTCCCAAAACACCAGTATAGCGAAAAAGATGAACTGGCGTCAAGAGCAAGTGTGGGACAGGGGAGTATTTGGGTTCATCAGGATCTTGTTTGAGGAAGGAAAAAGTAAGGCCTGGCGAGTCACCCTGGTGGTCTGTCCAAAAGCGGGTGTTGACTTGTACAGGACCACAAAAGTGTATAAGGTTGTGTGTCCCACCTTTTGCGTCCGAGCGCACCTGCGAGGAGGTGCGGAAACTCTTGCAACAGTCTCCTTAGAAAGCCGCATACTCCCCGTTTCCCATGCACTCTTTTCAAACTTTCTGGCGCTGCTCCCGCCACCTCGCACCTAAGGTTGGATTGGGGCCTCCGTGGAACCTGCCGCAAACCCTCACCGCACAATGCCCACTCGCCCTGGCGGCCAGAAGGTCAATATGGCTTTACCTATTACGTTCTGCCGGGGCACAAAGGGACAAGGATACTCCATGCCATCGGCCCCTTCGGCGTGCCAGATGTGGGCATCGTTAGATTCGTTACGGTTGTCGCCGAAGACCAGCACGTGATCCTTGGGCACTGTTATCTCGCCGTTGAGGGCGAGCTTCAGCGGCTGGCCACGAGGTTTCAGGACAACATAATCAAAGGTCGGCCAGGTGTAGCCTGGAGGCTCGGCTATGTACGGCTCGTGCAGCGGTACGCCGTTGCGGAAGACTTTGCCATCGCGCACCGATATGCGGTCGCCGGGCAGACCGATGACGCGCTTGATAAAGTCCCTGCGCTGAGGGTCGGCCCAGACCGGGGCGTGGAAAACAACCACCTCGCCATGGCGCGGCTCGCGAAAGAAGTAGACCGCCTTGTTGACAAAGATGCGGTCGCCCTCCAGCAGGGTAGGATGCATCGAGCCGGAGGGTATGAGGAATGCCTGGAGCAAAAAGGGGCGGACTATGCAGAAAATCAGCAGCACGGCGATGATGCCGCTGTCGAGGAATTCCAGCACATAGCCGCGCCAACGGCGGCTGGGCGCCACGGGCGCCACCGCCACGCGGACAAGTACGAAACCCGCCAGCAGAAGAACGATCTCCCAGGGGTTGGTGAAAGCCAGGAGCGACGAGAGGGCTTGCTCGCCGTACACGGTCTAGTTTCTACTCCTCGGCCTCAGACGTCGAAGCGTTGGCCGCCGCCTCGCGCGCCGCGCGCTTCTCGGCATAGGTTTTGCGGGCACGATGGTGTACACGCGCCTTCTTGCCCACGCGCTCGCGCAAGTAATAAAGCCGGGCGCGGCGAACCCCGGGCTGGCTGACTACCTCGATGCGCTCTACGAGAGGCGAATGTAGCGGAAAGGTGCGCTCGACGCCGGTGCCATGGCTGACCCGACGCACCGTGAAGGTCTCGCTGGTGCCGCTGCCGCGCCGGCGAATCACTCGCCCCTCGAAGACCTGCGTGCGCACGCGCTCCTCTCCCTTTTCCGTCCGCTCCCGCACGCGGAAGTGAACTCTCACCTGGTCGCCTGGACCGAAGTCGGGTATCTCCGCCCGCTGGTGTTTTTCTTCAACCACCCTCAGCAGATCGTCCTTGCCTGGCATCGTCCTCACTCCCGTCTACCTAAGAGCAATGGCTCCTTTACGCTCGTTCAGGACACCACAGGGGCCGAATAGCTCACGTGGTCTCACTAAGCTCTTCTATTATTTCTGCCAGCAGTTGCCGGTCTTCCTCAGTTAGAGCAGCTCTTGGCAGCAGCTCAGGGCGCCGCAGATAGGTGCGGCGTAGCGCTTCCTTGCGCCGCCACCGTCGCACCTCAGCATGATGCCCGCGCCGCAGTACCTCGGGCACCTCTAAGCCCGCATACTCGGCTGGCCGCGTGTACTGCGGGTACTCCAGCAGGCCAGTCGAAAAACTCTCTTCTTCTGGCGAGGCTTCATTGCCGAGTACCCCAGGAAGCAGGCGAGCCACAGCGTCAATGAGCACCAGCGCCGCTGGCTCACCACCGCTCAGCACATAATCGCCAATCGAAAGCTCTTCTGTGGCCAGACGCCCCCGCACCCGCTCATCAACGCCCTCGTAGTGGCCGCAGAGTACCACTATCCGCTCCTGCTTGGCCAAGGCTGCCGCCCGTCGCTGAGTAAGCGGCTCGCCCTGGGGCGTCAGCAATATCACGGGAGTGCCCTCAGGCGGCGCCAAGGCCGCTACCGCCGCGAAAAAGGGCTCCGGCCTCAGCACCATCCCCGGTCCGCCCCCGTAAGGCGTGTCGTCAACCTTGCCGTGCTTGTCGGGCGTAAAGTCCCGGAGATTCCACAGCCTCACCCGCAAGGCCCCCGCTACCTGCGCCCGCGCCAAGACCGAGCAGTTCAGCGGGCCGCTGAAGTACTCCGGGAAAAGCGTCACCACATCAACGACCATGCCCGCCTCAAACCCCTTACACGTCAAGCATTGCAAATAGCACTGGTGCCAGCAGAAAAGCGGCTCAGTCTCAGCGTCTCTGGGTCCATGCTCAGAACCGTCATTGGCTACGACTCGGTGATAATCAGGCCACCGGTATCCTTCTGCCCGCCGAGGTCCCGCTTGCTCGCTGCCGGGAGGGGCCTGCGCCCAAGCTCCTGCACTTCGCGTATTTCTATAACCTTTCCGTCCTTGGTGACTATCTCGTATCCGGCCAGCGCCCTGGGGAGGTCGTCGCCCACGTCCACCTCGACGAAGCCTTCCAGCACACCGCGGATTATTTCAGCGCCGTCTTCCAGCTGGGCGACCTGTTCTTTCTGTTTGAGTATCTCGTCGCGGGCACTCTGCTGACGCTTCTTTTCGGCCTCAATTTGGCGGCGCAATTCCAGCGCCTGTGCGAGGTCGGCACGCTGCAGATTTGTCAGATAAGCCTTGGTCGAAAACTCCAACTGCTCGACACGCTGGTCTATCTCATCAGCAGCCGCCTGGAGCTCTTCAGCAATCTCCTGCTTGAGCTGCGGTGTCACTACCGCTCGCCAGAGAACCTGGCGCTTGAGGATGACGCCCATTGCGAAGGCCTCCTCGCTGAGGTGAGCAAGGGACAGGTGAGGCTAGGAGATAATCTCCACAGTTGCCTTCTTGCCCTGGCGCGAAGCCGCAGCCTTGACTACGGTGCGCAAGGCGTTAGCTATCCGCCCCTGGCGCCCGATAATCTTGCCCAGATCCTCCGGCGCCACTTGCACCTCGAAAATCATCACCGTCTCGCCTTCTACCGCCCTGACCTGCACCTCATCGGGGTTGTCCACCAGAGCCTTGACGATGTACTCCACGAGCTGCTGCATGATGCGTACCTCCCGCTGAAGGATTTGGGTTAGTGTGTGGTTTGGAGCTGGGATGCCAGCCCGGGCTGCGATGTACCACTAAGCTTCGGCCAGGGAGAGTCGGCCGAGCACCCTGCCTAGTTCTGGCTCCGCGCCTCCCTCTGCTGACGCCGAATCTCGGCAACCCTAGCCAGAATACCGGCCCTGTGCAACAGGGACCGCACCGTCTCCGTTGGCTGAGCGCCCGTCAGCAGCCAGTGCACCACCCGGTCTTCCTTTAGTTGCACCTGCGGCGGATCGGCCTTGGGATTATAGTACCCGACTTCCTCAATTGCCTTCCCGTCGCGGGGCACTCGTGCGTCAGCTACGACCACCCGATAGTGCGGGTTGCGCTTGCTTCCCATCCTTTTCAGTCTCAACCGAACTGGCACTCTATCTTCCTCCTGTCCGAGCCCGACTACGCGAGGGCGTTGGCCCCAGGCGGTACTGTCCGGCCGATTTTATCCGCGCCCGATCCTCAGCCCGCCTATCTGGACGCTCTTGCCCTTTTTCAGCGCCTGCATCATCTCCGCAAGCTGACGGTACTGCTTGAGCACCATGTTGACATCCTGGACGGTCGTACCGGAGCCAGCCGCGATACGGCGCTTGCGGCTGGCGTTGAGTATGTCGGGGTGCCGCCGCTCCTGCTTGGTCATTGAGCTTATGATGGCGTCCACCCGGTCCAGCTCGCGCTCGTCCAGGTCATCCATTTGCAAGCCCGGCACGTTGGCAGCGCCTGGAATCATCTTGACTATCTGGTCCAAGGGCCCCATCTTACGGACATTGCGCAGGTGCTGGCGGAAATCTTCCAGGTCAAACTCTGCCGCCAGCAGGCGCTGCTGCAGCTTGGCCGCTTCTTCGTCTGCCAGCGCACGCTGAGCCCTCTCTATGAGCGTGAGCACATCGCCCATGCCCAGGATGCGCTGGGCCATGCGGTCGGGATAGAAGGTATCAAGTGCGTCCAGGCGCTCGCCCAAACCAACAAAAACTATCGGCTTGCCCGTCACCGACCGCACCGAAAGAGCGGCCCCGCCGCGCGCATCGCCGTCCAGTTTTGTAAGGATCACGCCGTCCAGGGCCATGCGCCGGCTGAACTCCGCTGCCACATTCACGGCGTCCTGGCCCGTCATCGCGTCCACGACCAGCAGCGTATAGGGGCTCTCAAACTGCCCCTCAATGGCTGCGGCCTCGCGCATCATGTCTTCGTCTATGTGCAGCCGGCCCGCGGTGTCAACGATGAGCACGTCAAAGCCATGCTGCCTGGCATATTTGTGAGCGGCTCGGGCGATGTGCACCGGGTCGCTGTGGCCCAGGCTGAAGACCTCGACCCCAGCCTGAGCGCCCACCTGCTGGAGCTGCTCGATGGCTGCTGGCCGGTAGACGTCCGTCGCACAAAGCAGCGGCTTATGGCCTTCTTGCCGCAGCCGTACCGCGAGCTTGCCCGCGGTCGTGGTCTTGCCGCTGCCCTGCAGGCCGCACATAATTACCACGTGGGGCGCCTGGCCGCGAAGCTGTAGCTCCGTAGGCCGGTCGCCCAACAGGTGAACTAGCTCGTCGAAAACAATCTTTACAATCTGCTGGGCCGGGTTGAGGCCGCGCAGGATTTCCTCCCCCAGGGCCTTCTGCTGGACGCGCTGGACGAAATCCTTTACGACCTCATAGTTTACGTCGGCTTCCAGCAGCGCCCGGCGAATCTCCTTAAGCCCCTCACGGATGTCCTTGGCCGTGAGCTTACCCCGGCTGCTGAGCCGACGAAATATACCCGTCAAGCGCTCGGTGAGCGCCTCGAACATTGCCAAACCCCTGCACAAGTGCAAAGGGCCGGATCGTCAAGGCGCGATCCGGTCCCTGTCATCCCCCGGACGCTGCGCAAGTATAGAGGCCGCCGCAAACCCTGTCAACTGCTGCAGCGGTCTCGCTCGCGTCGGCTACCTCCATCTCGCCCTCGCTCTCATTCCTGCCTTCTCCTTTCTACTCACCTTCCTCGCACGTCATGCTCCCATCCGTTCAAAAGTGGGTAAATCTCAGCGCCAAAAGATACGGGAGTAATCGGTTTTCTGGACACTCTTGCAAAAATCGTTTTCGCGGCCGCCAGAGGAAAATCGTGCGTAAAGGGTCAGTCGTGCAGCGTTGTGCACCTTCCTTGGTCTGGGTAAGCCGAGACCAGGTTTTGCAGCAGTCTCCGCGGTAATTCTTCGCGCCTGACTCTTTCCTGCCTGAAACAAAATCCTGAGAAAACGGAATACTCCCAAAGGAAACCGGCCCAAGTCCCTGGCCAGGCAAGGCCCGGTTCGTAGAAAAACATCCCGTCGGGTTTGCCTTCCAGCAGCCCATACGCATGCGGGTCGGCGCGTGAGAAGACTGCCAAAGAGTGCGTGGCTACCACCCTCACGAGGGAGAGCTGACGTGAATCTTTGCCGCCCTCAATGCTGGTAAACATCCGTGCCCGGGCTCAGCTGCAGGAAAAGGCCGGGCTTGGCTGAGAGTGTGTAGGACAAGACACTAGCTCCCGGCGCCGCCCGTTCTTGGGCTGATGCGCGGATGTCCGCCAGCTGCACCACCGTCCAAGAGAGGGTATGGCCCTACCAGGAGTTGAGGACCTCCAGGGTCCAACCCAGAGCGCCCTGAATCGCCGGGTCACTTGCGGCATTTTGCCAGTTAGGAAATCGGTGGGCAAACTCCGCGGCTGACCACTCCTCCGTTGCCGGCGGTGTGCTTTTGACGCCGAAGCTCGGTCCGCCGACCATCATGTGGCCGCGCTGCTGGTCCGTAAGGCCATAGATGTTGTGGCCACCATGAGTGGCCTCTATGCCTGCCTTGGTTATCTGCGGCTTCACGACGCCGACTGTGCCGTCATA
This sequence comes from Armatimonadota bacterium, assembly GCA_026419655.1. GTDB lineage: Bacteria > Armatimonadota > Zipacnadia > Zipacnadales > FEN-943 > JANZZA01. The sequence goes on from JANZZA010000246.1 coordinate 7,476, forward strand.
GATGTGGCCTGGCGTGTGGAAGATGACCTCATGATTGCGGGCCGTGCTGTCGAATACAAACAGCAGCGAGACGCCCGCCTCGTAGACCGACGTGGAGCCTTCAACGTAGTAGATTGGCCCCCAGACGAAGAGCCTGTGCTCGACGATCTGGCCCCCCTCGACGGTAACCGTCCCCGAGCACTCGCCCACTTTACTTCTGCCCCCTGGGGTCACCAGCATGACTTTAACCGTGATTGTGTCCGTCCCGGTGGACTGAAGACCAGCTTTGTACACCGCGCTGGCACCATAAGGGAGTGTAAAGGGCGCCTGTTGACTCTCATCCCCAGTGAACAACGCCCCATGGGTCTGTGTGCATGTCCAGTCGCATTCCACCTGGGCATCGGGCGGAAGGCTCCCGCTGACCAGGGTCACCCAGAAGCGTTGCGTTTGAGACTTCTTGATGGTCTTCGACGACGGCGTCAAAGCGAACTGTGCCTGTGGCTTACGCACTCGAACCGTGCCCTGCGCCGAGCCTATGAAATCGCGCCCGCCTAGTCGGGTCCGGAACACCGACAACTTTACGGTATCGGTTGCCCCGTCTGGGGCACCTGCGGAACACACGTACCTGACCGACGAGGCGGAGGTCTCAAAGGAAGTGCCCTGGTGTCCACGGTCATCTTCGAGCCGGCCGTACTGCCCGGAAGTCTCCCATGCATACACCAGGTTACCCTCGATCCCCGAAGTCCCCTGGCTCAACAAAGTCACCGATGCACCGGGAGCGACCTCGGCCGGATTTGGCGTAATCATCACTACGGGCCGCCAGGCCGTGGCCGACCACGGCACCAAGGGCTGTGACTTTATCACGTCCCCAATGACCACGTTGATGTCGAATAGCGTCACTAGCGCATCAGCAATCTTGACGTACAAAACTGCGTTCTTTCCCCAGGCCTCCCCAAAACTCTCCAACGTCATTCCGGTGGAAATCGTGATGATGCGAGCCTCGACCAGCTTTGCGATTAGCTTGTTGCGCACCTGATCCGAACTTGCCAGAGCCTTCAAGGTCGCGTTAAGAGCACCAAGGAAGTCCCGGTTCCGCATCTCCGTCGCCACGGCAGGGACCAGTTGCACAAGGGTGAGGTAAACATCCCAGCTAGCTTGCTGAGCTTCGCTAGAGGAGAGCCCCTTCATGATGTTATCCACGGGAACGACCTGAAAGGCGAACGGCAGCACGATTTCTTGCAATAAAGTGACGCCCGCGCAGAACTCCTGCATTTGCTTGAGGCGGGACTTTTCCTCCGCTGAGATTGGGTAGCCAGCCAGCAAACTCTCGAGGGTCTCGGCAGAGCCTGAAGGCCCAACCACGAGGAGCCGATAGTAGGTCTTCCGGGCTTGGTCCGGGTTAATGGGCAGGTCGAAGGGCGGGGTCGGTTCGGGAGCATAGGCGACTTGGCCCGTGATGAGGTCAATGAGCGTGCCGATGGGTCCGCTTGGCGAGTGGGTGGCGGCAATGCCCGTGAAGGGCGGCGCAGGCATCGGTGCCCACTGCTGCAACATAACGTCGCCTTCGGCCACGTCATAATAGCCAGTCCGATATGCCCGCCAGCCGCAATGGCGCCGGTAGTGGTTCACAAACTGCACGCCGTTGGTGTCTGTCGCACAGATCAGTTCCACGCCGCTTACAACGCCGCCGGGAGAGATGTCGGTCACCAGAGAAATGGGCGTGTCCTGGGGGAAGGCTCGGGAACTGGTCGAAGCACTGTGGCGCGACGCCCCGGCAGAGGCACTGGCCTTGAAGCCCTCGAGAATCGCAGCCAGCTTATCCGCTATGGCACTATCCCCCTTGTCCAGCGCCAGCGGGTCGGCAGCAACGCGCTGCGAAACAACGTCGGCCAGTTCTTTGGTCTTGTTATCTTGCCGAATAAGCTCGATAACGTCGGGCCACCAGCGACTCGGCGGCAATACCGGCGCTAAGCCGTCGAAAATTAAGGCCACCGCTGTCTCGAAAGGACTAATCCGGGCGCTCTTAGGAGTTTTCGCATCCGCATACCCAAGCAGCACAAGCCGGCCCTGTCCGTCGAGAAGCATTATCTGAGCGGGGCCAGTGTCCATTTGCGGCACAGTGAACTGTCCATCCCGGCCGACCTGCGCTGTACCGGCGCACGTCATTACCCTCAGACTTTGCGGGGCTAAAAGAAAGCCTTCGGGGAGTTGAACTGTCCCGCTTACTTTGGGTAAAGAGGAACCACACCGCCCCCCACCACCCCCACAACCAACAACCACAACCACTACGAGGAAGATAAGGAGCGGAGCCCCTGTTCTTGTGCTCACCGGCAACCCACCTCCCGCTCACTTCCCTGTCCCTGGCCCCGCCCCCACAGCCCATCCAACATACAACGCTATGGCAGTGTTTGTCAACCGTCCTGCCTGCCGTAAGCGCGGCGTAGACTTCCTGCCGCGCACACGGGGCAAAGTGAGCAACGGAGCTGGCGGCAGAACCGTCCTAACTGGAGACTTCGCCCGCGCCGTGGCTTCCTCTTGTACCCCAATGCTTGACATTGCCTTCACCACCGGCTCAGAGCGAAGTTCATTGCCGTCGCAGGCCACATGACCCCCGGCTGTTGATTACTTCCCTGAAAGATTTCCGCCGAGCCTCCAAACTCTACGGCCAGCGCATGCAGATAGAGCAAACTTTCCGCGACCTGAAAATCCATTTGGGCTTCAATGATCACTGCTTGACAAGTCCCCGGCGTCCTAAGATTGTCCTGCTGGCCTCACCTCCTGCTGTCCACTGTTCTGCTCTGCCTGGGCATTGCTGAGGCTCACGGTCCCCTGGTGCCTAAACTCATTGCCACTGGCTCCGCCTGCGTAAGCTTCTTCTACTTCGCCCGCCCTCTAAATGGTGTCTTCCCACCTCTGTTCAGCTTTGCCGCGCTCCATGATCGGGCGGTAATCGGCTTTCTCAGGATTCTGTGTCAGGAAGGAAAGACTCAGAGGACGAATCATGTTAGAGACTGTCGAAAAACCTATTGTCGGCTTACCTAGACCGAAGAAAGTGCACAACGCCGTACGAGTGACCCTTTACCCGCGATTTGCTGTGGCGGCCGGAAAAACGACCTTTGCAAGAGTCTCAATAGAAAACCGAATACTCCCCCATCCTTGGGGAGAATTCGGTTTTCTAAGGATACTGTTGCAAAAGTTTCTGCAGCGCTTGGAAGGTGCGCTCCGACGCAAAAGGTGAGACACGCAACTCTGTACACTTTTGTGGCCCTGTATCAGTCAACACCGGGTTTTGTACAGACCACCAAGGTGATTCTCTGCGCCTTACTCTTTCCTCCCCGAAACAAAATCCTGAGTAAACTGAATACTCGCCCATCCTCGAGCTGCGTTGACAGTCAGGAAGGAAGATACCTATAATTGCCCGTGGGGTAGTAGCGAACGCGCGAGATAGGAGATGGAGCCACATGTCGCACACCGGCACGCGGGCGGTTGCGCTTGCCGCTGCAGTAGGTTTGCTGCTGCTCCCGCTGGTGGGGCGGGCTCAGAATCAAGGCGACCCATTTGTGAACGGTGTGGAGCTGGTCCGCAGCGGCGACTACGCACAGGCCGAGGCGCTGCTCAAGACAGCGGTCCAACAAGCGCCAGAGAACGGGGCGGCATGGTTGTATCTGGGCATAGCGCAATTCCGTCAGGGCAACTATTCCGACGCGCTGCAGTCGCTTATCAAGGCCAGGGACCTCAACCCGGGGCGTCCAGGGCCAACCCTTTACATAGGTGAGATTTACGAGCGCCAGGGAGCCTGTGAAGAGGCGCTCCAGGCTTACCAGCGCGAGCTGGTATTTCGCCGCGGCCGCGACGAAGCCGAAGTCCACACGTGCCTGGGGCGTGCTTACTTCCGGTTAGGACGCTACGACGACTGCCTACGTTCGACCACCACAGCGCTGCGGACTGAGCCGCGGCTGGTGGAAGCGATGTTCTGGCAGGGTTTGGCCCTTACCGAACTGAAGCGTTTCGAGGATGCCGAGCGTGCTTTCCAGAAGGCGCGCCAAGCCTTGGAGGAGTGGTCGGACGCCAAGAAGAGACTGGAACGCAAACCCCTGGTAGAAGAAGAGGGGCTGGCGCGGGCAGCGACGGAGCCGAAGGTGGCGCAGGAGCATTATTGGGCCGAGCAATTCGCGTCGGTGCTTTCTATGTGGCCGGAGTTGAATAAGGCCATGGGCGACCTGTACCTGCGCTGGGGCGACCACTACCCCGAAGCCCGCAATGCCTATCGCCGCGGCCTCGATCCCAACGAGGGCGGCAACGCTGACGACCCAGACGTTTTCGTCCGGGTCGCCGAGGCCTATCTGCAAGAAGGATGGCAGGACTTCGAACAACAGAGCGCAGTCTACACAGCGAAGGGGACCTTCGAGGAAGCCATCAAGTCAGCTAACAAGGCCATCGAAGTCAACGCCAAGTACGCTCCTGCCTATGCCGTTTTGGGGCGAATATACGCTGCTCAGGCACGGGCTTATGTGACTGACCCCGAAAGAGGAGTGCAGTCGCATACCTTCGATGAAGCCATTGAGCAACACAAGAAGGCGCTGGCCCTGGACCCGAACTACGTGCCGTCGCTGATGGGGATTGCTGACGCCTATTTGGGAGTAGGAGACAGCAAACCAGTTGGAAGCGCTGAGGCCGCCCAGGCCTACGCCGAGGCAGTGCGGCACATGGAAAAGGCGGTCAATCTGGCCCCGCGCGACCCTGAAGTGCGAGCACTGTTAGCGCGAGCGTATCTGGTAGCGGATCGGCTCGATGAGGCTCTCGTTGAGGCCGAAGATGCACTCAAGCTGGATCCTAACAACCACACGGCCCTGAATGTCATCGGGGCCGTGTACTATTACAGAGGGGACCTGGCCTCAGCCGCTGCTTACTTTGAGCGAGCCGCGAAGGTCAACCCGAATCACGCCCAGACCTACATCAATCTCGGCAACACGTATTTTCAGATGCAGTCATGGCACCGCGCCCGACAGGCCTACCGCAGGGCACTGCAGTTGACGCCAGCAGCTACCATCGCTAATACCTCAGCCTTAAGGGCCCGACTGCACTACACCATCGCTTTGTGCCACGACCACGTCGGGGACTACCAACCCGAGATTGAGGAGCTGTCAAAGGCAATCTACCTGGACGATGCTTTTGTAGATGCCTACCTGCAGATGGGCCAGGCCTATGAGGCGACGGAAGACTTCCGGGCGGCAGAACAGGCGCTGCGCATTGCTGCCCAAAAGGCAGGCACCGATGAGGACAGGGTGCGCGCATACGTGCAACTTGGCCAGCTCCTGGAGCGTGCTGGCAGGCCCGCTGATGCGGTGGCAGCCTACACGGCCGCCGCTGCCCTCGACGCCGAGAACCCCATTGTCCAGGATGCTTTACAGCGCTTGCGGGCCCAAACGCCAGCTGCGTCGGGTTAGTGCGGTCGCTTGCCTTATGGCCTCAGCGGCTGCCCTCAGCGCCCCAGTGCCGCGAACTACTGGTGGTTGCGTCGAAAGGTGCGCGCGGCTCGATAACGGGCTGCGCCTGATAGTGCGCGAGAACCCGCAGGCAACTACAGTGGCAGCCACAGCAGCCCTGGCGCTCTCCCAGGCAGAAGAGCCGCCTGCCGGTCATGGGCTGCGCGAGCTCTTGCAGATGTGCATCCTGGCATCAGCTCCGGCAGACCCGCAAAAAGGCATTGTTCTCGACGCAGCTACCGAGCCGGACTATATCGTCTTTTCGGCGCGGGGTTCGGACCGCCACGGCTTGCATGTGGTCAGTGCTTTATTGCGACTTTTCGGCCCACGCGATTTCGGCAGTGACCTCATAACAGCACAGCAGTCACTGTTGAGGCGTTTCGCAGAAGCGCAACAAGAGATAGCGGCGGCAGTTGCAAGCCGGGCAGGCCTGGCGGCCCTGTATCCCGACGCGGCCAACCTGTTGAAGCCGGCCGCCGCGTATAGACCCGTGGCAGCCAGTACCCTATCCGCTTTTTGGCGCCAGGCGCTCAGACCTAACCGCCTGGCCGTCGCTGTGAGCGGGCCGGTGAGCATGGAAGATGTGCGGCGGGCCTTAGAGGATGTCGCAGGAGCGTGGGTGCCTGGGCCAGACATTGGGCCCCCACCTTCTGGGCGTCGCGCCCATCCCCAGGGAATTGTACGACTGCGCATAGGCAGCGAAGAATCCGCCGTCTGGGTCGGCGTCCGTGGGCCGAAGCCCGATGACGAGGACTATCCGGTGGCGATAGTCGGCATGATGGCCTTGGCCCATGGCATGGGGTCAAGGCTTTTCCGGAGGCTGCGCGACGAGCTGGGGGTAACCTATGCGGTGAGCGGCCGCGTCGTGGCGTCTCGGTCCTGGCCGCACATGTACGTGGCGGCAACCTGCGAAGCTGCCGACACGCCGCGTGTATCGGGAGAAATCCAGAAAGAATTGCAGCGGATGGCCAGGGAAGACCTATCTCCTAAAGAGCTGGAACGCGCCAGGAATATGGCGGTTTTGAACCTTGAGCAGGTGCGTATGAGCAACTGGCAAGCGGTGCACTATCTAAGCACTCTTGCGCTTCTCAACCCGAGTATCATGAGCGATGGCAGGACCTGGGCGATCGTGGAAGACGTGAAGACGGTGGATGCAGGCCAGGTTAAGGAATTCTTCGCTAGATGGTGGGATCGTCCGAGCGTAGTGCAGGTAATCGGCCGTGGCGAGGAGTGACGAGGCAGGCGCGAGGCCACCTGGGCCTGGAGGAATGGAAATGAAGCGAGTGCTGCTAGTACTGGCCATAGGCGCAGCGTCATGGACAGGCATGCAGGGCGTGGTGGCACATGCAGCAGTGTGGATGGTTGGTTACGACCCTCAGCATACCAACGTATGCCCTGGAGAGTTCACGCCACCGGCCGCTCTGCAGTGGAAGTTCTCGACGGAGGAAGCGCTCTCCGAGAGGTCGGCGACGCGGCCGACGGTGGGTGTGGGAGCCGGACAGCCTCTGGGGCCTGCAGCCGGCGGGCAATGGCCGGGGGCCATGGGTGGCGGCGGCATGATGCAGGCCGGTCCAGGTGTGGGTGGTGGCCCAGCCGGTTTCGGCGAAGCCGGCCGCACTGCTCCTCGTACCGGCGTCGCTTCGAGTACCCTACCCAAACCCGTCGCCTCTCCCGTGGTGGGGCCTGATAGAGCTTTCTTTGTCGTAGACCAGACGGTGTATTGCGTTGACCGAGTGACCGGTGCTCAGTTGTGGAAGCGCCCGGTGGGTGCCAGGGTCTTTAGTTCTCCGATTTACGTTGATAATTACGTCTACGTAGGAGGTGACGACGGGCGAGTCCACGCGATACGCGCCCAAGACGGTAGCGTTGAATGGGTCTACAGGCTGGACAAGGGAGTCCGGAGCGCCTTCACCTATGCCAATGGGTGCTTGTTCTTCGGCTGCGAGGACGAGCGCGTTTACTGCCTTGACCTTAAGGCGCGTGACCTGCGCTGGGTTTACTCCACAGGCAAGCCGGTGCGAGCAGCTCCTTCGGTATGGCAGGAGACGGTGTTCGTAGTCAGCCGCGACGGGTATTTGTACGCGCTCAACTTGAAAGGCGAGCAGCGGTGGCGGGTGCACCTGGGGGAGGAGGAGTGTTACGCGCCCCCTGTAGTGGCCGGCGAAATGGTGTACGTAGCAGCCGGGCCGCACGTGTTTGCCTTTGACGCGAAACTTGGCCACCGCCGCTGGCAGGAAACCTTTCCAGCCGACATTACGGGTGCCCTGGCAGTTTCCCCCAACGCCGTCTTCTTAGGCAACCAGGAAGGCGCTATCTACTGTCTTGATGCAGCTACTGGCAGGGCCCGGTGGCGTTACCCTAAGGAGGGTGCTCTGCAGCCGGTCCAGGCGGGGCTAGTGGTGGCTGGCGGGGTTGTACTAGCGCGCGCAGGTGTCACCTCCGTCGTTGCTCTCCACACCGGCACTGGGCAACTGATATGGCGGTATACCCTCCCTCCCGCTCCCTACCGCGCCTTCCGCGACCCAGAGGTAATCGCAGCCCGGTGGGGTCAACAAACAGGCTACGGCGGCTTTGGCGAGGCCGGGCAACTGGGGCCGCAGGGCGCCGGCACCCGCCGCCGCACCGGGGGGCCTGGCGGTGCACAAAGGGGACAATTTGGCCAGCAACCAGGGCAATGGACAAGACAGCGCCTCCAGGAAGAGGAAATACCAATGGAAGAGCTTGTTGACCCCTCGCCGGCTCTCTGGGAGAACCGTCTTTACATCCTCGGCGATGACTGCGTACTGTACGGCTTTGAGGTTAATACGCCGGACAACCTTGGGCCTACCATCGCTGATGCTGTCCTGGAGATAACAGGTGAACAGGAGCTCCGGTTTGCCTATTACGTGCCCGTGGACGAGATTGACCAGTTCCCTCTGCGGTTTGCGGACTTGGTCAAGGTGCCCGGTACGCCGCCAGTTTACCTGTCCGTGCGGGTAGTGGACTATGGCTGTGGCATTGACCCGGCCAGCATTCAGATGTCCATGGACAACCAGCGACTTGACATAGTGTACGACGCCGACGAGGGATTGGCGTGGTTCATGCACGGCGCTGAGGGAAGGGCAGCCACAGCCTTGTCCGAGGGGAAACATAACGTCGTCATCCGGGCGGCCGACTGGCTGGGCAATCAGGCGGCCGCTCAACTGAGCTTCACCATAGACAATTCCCTGCCGCCACCATCGGCGGGAGGCTGGCGGCCAGCCACGGGAGGACAGCAGGGTCCCGGCGGGGCGGGAGGATTTGGGGTGCCAGGCCCATGGGGCGGGCCGGGAGGAGGTGGCCCGATGGGGCCTTGGGGGCCAGGCGGCGGTATGCTTATGGGGCCGGGCGGCCAGTAGCCACTTGTAGCGTCTCCCGGTTACCCGCCGCGAGCAGGGTGGGGCTCATGGAGATGTAGATAGCTGCTGCTCGAGCACCCAAGGGGCCAGGTCTGATGCCTAAGCTAGTCGTAGTGTCTATTCTGCTGGTGGTCGTGCTTGGTTATGCCATGGCCTTCGTGTCGTGGAACTCGACGCCGGTCAGCGTGGTGGGCTTCCGGTGGGGCAACGAAGCCTTCTGGGAGACGATTCCCGTGGCTTATCTTCCCTTAGCCGGGATAGGCATCGGCGTAGTGGCCATGGCTCTGGCGTCTCTGTCACAGTGGTCTGCGTCGCGCGGTCAGTTGAAAAAACTCTCCAGCCAGGTCCAAAAGGCGCGGGAAGTAATCGAGTTCCAAAAGAAGCGCATCGCCGAGCTTGAGGCGGCCCTGGAGCGGCTCCAGGCCTCACAGGCAGCAACTACTCTTGAACCGCCCGACCAGCCGCCGGAACAGCTTTCACAGGCGCCTGAAGAGGAGAATCTGGAAATAGAGTTAGTGGGCGCCGGCGAAGAGCCAACAGCTCCTGCTGAGAGCATCACGGCCGATAGTGACGATGCTGAAGTAATCTGAGCACCGGCCGCACGAAGGAGTCGGGCGCGAGACCTCATGCCACGACGGAGGACGGACCATCACGCAGGTGAACTTGAGCGCTTCGGCGTCTCCATGGACGAAGAATTGCTCCGGGCCTTTGACCAGCAGATAGCGCAGGCCGGCTATCAAAACCGTTCCGAGGCAATCCGCGACCTGGTCAGGGACTACCTGGTGGAGCAGCAAGCCCAGCACCCAGACGCGCCCGTGGTTGGAACCGTCACGCTCATGTACGATCATCACGCCCGGCTGCTCGAAGACCGACTGACGGAGCTTCAGCACGAGCACCACGATGTTATCCGCTGTTCCACCCACGTGCACCTGGACGCCCACAACTGCGTTGAGGTGGTCGTGCTTGCAGGACCCGCGGAGAGGGTTCGGCATATAGCGGACAGCCTGATCGCCATGCGCGGGGTAAAGCACGGTAAGCTAGTGGTCACCTCGGCTGCCGCTCGCTAGGAACCCATAGGCTGCTGTTGCAAAAGTCGCTCTCACGGCCGCCAGACGCAAGCAGGGGTAAAAGGTCAGGCGGACAGCGGCGCGCCACTTTCTTCATTTTGGGTAAGCCGGCACCGGGTGTCGCAATAGTCCCCAAGGACACTGTCGCATAACCCTGGTTTGGGGCTGGCAGAGGATTTGAGACAACAGAAAGATGCGCCCGAGGGCTGGTCAACGAGGCCTGGCAGCAGGTCCAGGTGAGCCGGTCTGACCGCTCCCGGGCCGGGTTTTTGCGGACTCTCCTGCCGTTTTTGCCCGTTGTTGGAAACCCTGCCAATCCTGC
>JANZZA010000355.1 GCA_026419655.1 Armatimonadota bacterium
GGCGCGCGCGGAAGCGGGGGTCGAGGGAGAGAGGGAGAGCCGAGTGTTTACCACCTGCCCGGGCGCGCGCGGAAGCGGGGAGCCCCACGAAAACCGACCCTTGGCCGTATGCCCCCCGCCCCGGGGCGCACGGAAGCGGGGGGACCATAGTACTCGTCCAGGACAACAAAAACCCCCTGCCCCGGCGCGTACCGCAGCAGGGGTGTTGGGCCCGCCACCGGAACTGGCTGAAAACCCTTGCCCCGGCCTGCACGGTGACGGGGGCGATGTTGCGAGTGGCAGGAGAAGCCACACCCGTTTACCCCAGCGCTCACAGTGACGGCCCTGCTTGAAGCCCTCTAAATGCTCCGTCACCGTCTTCCCCGGCGCACAAGGAAGGTCCCTCATCGAAGCCTTCGACATGCCCCGTCATCGTTTGCCGCAGTGCGCACGGAGGCGGTCCCAGCGGTACTGCTGGGTGCTGGGCAGGGCGGATGTTCTGGTCAGGCGTTCATTTTCTCACGACTGACGACCTGGGCGGCGATTTCGGCGGCCCGGCGTCCTGACAGGAACATCCCACCGAAGATTGCCCCCATGCGTGGTCCGGCAAAAACCGCGTTGGCCGCCATGCCGGCCACCACCAGCCCCGGGTAGACCTCCCGCGTGTTGGGCACCAGGGCTGCTTCACCGGCTTCCGCCCACATTGGCTGCTCTCCTGGCACGGTCTCTCTGCCGTCACACAGTCGGGCTCCCGCCACTTTTGCCAGCAGCCGACGAGTTATCTCCGCGTGATGGCCGGTGGCGTCTATCACGCAATGGGCCATCAGGGCCAGGGGGTCAACGTGGAGACGTGCCAGCTCTACGGCCCCCCAGTTGGTCACAACGCCGGCCACGCGCGAATTTTCTCGAATCACAACGTCCTCGACCGCCATGCCAACCCAGATGGTAGCGCCGGCGTCCAATGCAGCCGCTGTCGTCTTACTGACCGCCTCCACCGGGTCGGCGGTGTAAAGGCCGTCTTCGTGAGGGGTCAGGTCAATGCCCAGACCGCGCAGCATGTCTGCAGCTTCCTCTTGGACGACGATGCGGGGAAACAGCATTCCGCCGCCCCAGATTCCACCGCCTACGTGCAACTGTCGCTCGAATACAGCCACCTTTAGCCCTTGTCGTGCCAGGTCTATCGCAGCCTGCATGCCAGATGGTCCAGCGCCTGCAATGGCAACGTCCAGATGCAAGCATTCCGCGAACCGGGACGAGAAGGTTTCCACTATGAGCTTACTTATCAGTACCTCGCTGACCCGTGACATCGTTCACCACCCTTGGGTGAGTTTGGCAAGCCAGATGTTGTCAGACGGGAATTTCGATCACCGTCATACTATCCGGTTGTCTTATCTTGTTGCGCGGGGCACGCCGTCGGCGTCCCGCGGCAGGTCGGCGTTAAGCAGTGCCAGGACTGTCGCCCCCCCGTCCGTTATCGAGGGCGTTGTGTCGTCTGCAAACTTTGCACCTCGCAACAGCCAGAAAGCATCGCGAAACTGGTGCATGCCGGTCTGCGGCTGATTGGGATCGAAAGTGTGCGCCATGCCAAGGCGCCCGCGCAAATCGTAACCGTCGTGGGCTTCGGCCACCAGGTCTGGGGCCATATCAAAGCAAACACCCCGGTAAAGCTCCTCCCGCAGGTACACAGCGCGCACGACGGGCGTCCCGCCGTCGGGGTCGCGGATAGATAGAAGCGCCTCGCCCAGCTCGTCCCGCACCTCTTCATAGTCCGGTCCCAACTGGATAAAGCCGCCCGGCTCTCGTCCGGCCACTCGCAGATAGAAACGAGACGGGTCCAGACAGTAGGCACGGGAGTCCGGTGAAAGGTCGGCCAGCGATGGTCTGGCAGCCTGTTGAGTTTCCAGCCGCAGCCATCCGGCCTGGGCGAGCCAGGTATTGAGGAATACGGCGGCACGGGCCGTGGAGAAACCGTGGTCGCTCAGGACTAATAGTGCTGCGTCGTCGCCAGCGGTGTCGGCTATCTGCCCAACGGCTCTATCAACGGCGCGGTAAAAATCCAGAAAACGGCCGCGATAGGTTGGATGTCCTTGTTCGAAATGTCGCCACAGGAAGTGGTTAATGCGGTCCGTCTCCATGATGTGCACCATGAAGGCGTCCCATGGCTCGCTGCGCAGGAGTTGCGATGCTACCCGCACTCGCGCCTGGAATACGCGGAAAACTTCGTCTATGAAGCTGTCCAGGTCTTCGTGAGCTAGGAGGGGGTCAGCGTCGAGGACGTAGCC
>JANZZA010000426.1 GCA_026419655.1 Armatimonadota bacterium
TTGGCCGACGTCATCCGCGCGTCGCAGGTGCATTGCCTCATCGCTGCGCGCAATGAGGACGGGGGCCGGCGCATCGAGCCGTGGATTGCCGCTGACAGGTACGGCCCGCTGGAGAGTGAGGCCAACTCCATCATCTACGGCATGGACCTGATGGGACACCACGACTTTTCCCGGCGCGCCCTGGAGTACTTCATTCATCGCTACAATCCAGCCGGCTATCTGACCACTGGCTATACAATAATGGGCACGGGCTGGCACTTGTGGACGCTGGCAGAGCATGTGCGGTTGGCCAGCGATCGTGAGTGGCTGCGTGCTCATGCCGACGAGGTTGCCCGTGTATGCGAGTGGATTGTGCGCCAGCGCCGTAAGACAATGCGGGTCGGGCCGGACGGCCAGAAGTTGCCGGAATATGGCCTCATGCCGCCCGGCGTGATGGCTGACTGGAATGCTTATGGCTATTTCATGTACCTCAACTCGCACTTTTGCGCGGGTCTGCGGGATGCTGCCGAGGCGCTGGCTGCCATGGGTCATCCACGCGCAGAGGAATTCCGGCGGGAAGCAGAGGATTTTCGCTCAGAGATTCTTCGCGCCTACCGGTGGATGCAGGAGCGGGCGCCCGTGCTGCCCCTGCGAGACGGCACATGGGTGCCCTCCTACCCGTCGCTTCTGTATTGTCCCGGACTGACCGCTGAGTTTTTCCCTGGCGCCGACTGGGGGCGGGTCTTTGCCAATAACGTGGAAGTCGGCGTCCATCACCTAATCGCGGCGGGCCTCCTCGAGCCCAGCTCCCCACAAGCCGACTGGATTGTGCACTACATGGAAGACGGGCCTTTCCTGGCCGACGGTTTTGGAGAATACCCCGGCGCCGAATCGGAGCGCGACCCGTTTAACCTCGGCGGCTTTGCGAAGCTCCAGCCGTACTATTGCCGAATAGCCGAAGTCCACGCGCTGAGGGACGATGTAAAGGCTTTTGTGCGGGCATACTTCAACGCGCTCCCATCGCTGCTGAACACCGAGAATCTGACGTTGTGGGAGCATTTCCGCAACATGGGCGCGTGGAACAAAACTCATGAGACTGGCTGGTTTTTGGTGCAAACGCATCGGATGTTCGTCCTGGAGCGCGGCGGTGAGCTATGGCTTGCGCCCTTTGTGCCGCAAAGCTGGATGAAAGACGGGAGCTTAGTGGCGGTTCAGCGCGCGCCAAGCAGCGCTGGCCCCGTCTCGTATCACATCCGCTCGGGCGTAGCCCATGGGTACATAGAGGCGCGCGTGGAGCCGCCGAGTAGGGCTACACCAGGTGCCATCGTGCTCCGCCTGCGCCATCCTGATGGCAAGCCCATGCGGTCGGTGACAGTCAATGGCGCAGCGTGGGAAGATTTCGACCCGCAGCGCGAGATTGTACGCCTGCCAGCAGACCGTGGGACCTTAGAAGTTCGCGCCGTGTACTACTGATGCTGCGGGCGGCTGGGAGCCCGGGGTATTGCGCCTGCGGAAGGAGCGTTGTCCCAGGCCGGGAACCTACCGCCTCACCGAAGGGCGTCTGGGAGAAGCAGTAGGAAAAAGTTTGGGAAGGGGGCTGGGGGAGAACGCTTTTCAAAGAGTTTGGCAAGTGGCCCCGGGGGACCGTCCTTTTCAAGGGGGTTCTCCCAGTAAGGGTCGTTTGATGGAGTCGCGAGGTCTTCAGGCGTTGGCAGCAGAGGAACTGAGGGACTATTCGGTTTTCTCAGGATTTTGTTTCAGGCAGGAAAGAGTCAGGCGGGAAGAATCACGTCGTAGACTGTTGCAAGACCTGGTGTCGGCTTACCTGGACCGAGGAAATTGCACAACGCCGTGTGGCTGACCTTTTACCCGGGATTGCCTCTGACGGCCGGGAAAACGATTCTTGCCGTAGTCTTCTTAGAAAACCGAATATTCCCAGGAGCTCAAGGTGGGTTGACTTCAGGCGCGAAGTGGGGCAACCTTGCGCGACTTACCTTGTGGGGAGGTGCCGCAGATGGCTCTCAAAGTTGGCGTAGTAGGGCTGCGGGGCATAGGCGATACCCATGCTGGGGTCTACAAGCAAGACCCTCTGGCCGAGCTGGTCGCCGTCTGTGACGTCATTCCTGAGCGGGCAGAGGCTTTAGGCGAAAAGTACGGCGTAAAGGCTTACCACAGCGTGACCGACATGCTGGACGACCAGCCGGACCTGGACATCGTTGACGTGTCCACGGGCGGCCTGGAAAACGCTAGCTGGCACTATGAGCCCGTGATGGAGGCTATCGAGGCCGGCAAGCACGTGCTGGTCGAGAAGCCGCTGGCGGGCAGCATTGAGGAAGCTCGCGATATGGTAGCCTTCGCCGCCGAAATGGACGTGTACCTGGGCTGCAACCTAAACCATTACTTCACGCCCACGGCCGAGAAGGCCATGGAGTACATCCGCGACGGCCTTATTGGCGAGCAGGTCTACTGCCTGCACAAGATGGGCTTCAACGGCGGCGAGGCGGCTTATACTCCAAACCGCAATGCGCGCTGGTGGGGCCTGCCCTATGCTCACCTGAAGGCCTTCTTGTCGCACCCCTTCTCGGTAATGCGGTATTTCTGCGGCGACATCACTCACGTCCAAGCCTTCCTCAACCGCCCCGGCTTTCGGCGCACCGCCCAGGATGTGATGCTTTCTACTGTGAGCGTGCACGTGCTCTTTGCCAATGGGTGCGTGGGATACCTTATCAGCCAGCGCGGTGACGCTACTTATGGCCTGGGGGGCTGGTGGAGCATAGAAGTTGCCGGCACGCGCGGGACTTTCTGCATCGAGAATTGCATAGAGAAGGTAACCTACTGGCCAGCGGCCGGCGCCCCGGCTCCGGAAAAACTCCAGGTTGGAGAGGGCGGCGGTCCAGTCGAGTTTAACTCGGGCATCACGGACTTCGGCCAGACCTTCCCGCGCCGCATTCACGCCTTCCTTGAGGACGTGACCAAGGGCGTGGCCAAGGAAGATTTGCGGGCGTCAGGGCGGGATGCCCTGGCGGCCATGGAATATACGTGGGCCGTCATCGAGTCTTACGAGAATGGCGGCGCCCTGGTGCGGCCGCATCCGCTCCCACCGCTGAAGGGTGACCCCAAGTTTATAGTGGACTGACCCAGGTAACACAACGCCGGCGTCGAAACGCGGGCGCAAAATCGCAGGGGGAAGCATCAAATGCCACGCAAGCGAAGACCAAACATTGTGTTGCTCGGCATCGATTCTCTCAGGGCTGACCATATGAGCTGCTATGGCTACCACCGCCTCACCACCCCTCACATTGACCGCTTTGCCGCCACCGGCACCCTTTTCGAAAACGCTTTTTCTCCATACATACCTACTACCAGCGGGTATGCTTCGATGCTCAGCGGCATGGACGTATTCTCCACCCAGGTGGTCGCCCTGCGCCACAAAGGGGCCATGCGCCCGGAAATCCGCACCTTGGCCGAGATTCTCCGCGAGGAAGGCTATGAAACGGTTTCAGTAGGCTTTGAGGGAAACCCGGCATCGCGCGGTTTTGATAAGTACCTTAACTTCGCTGGTTGGGGAAGCTGGAAGGAAGGCCGCAGCCCCAAGGCCGAAAACCTTAATGCCGTCGCCATACCGGAGCTTGACCGTCTGGCCTCGAAGAGCCGCCCCTTCTTCCTTTTCCTGCGCCATATGGACCCCCACGCACCTTATCTTCCGCCCGCGCCCTTTGAGCGCATGTTCTACCACGGCAACGAGTGCGACCCGAATAATCGCTCCATGGACCCGGTGATGTCATTTAAGCCCTTCTGCGATTTCTTTGCTTCCTGGATGCCGCCGGGCATTACGGACAAGGATTACGTAATCGCTCAATACGACGGCGCCGTCGCATACATGGACGCCTCCATCCAGACCATCTTCACGGCCCTGGAAACCAAGGGCATCCTTGACGACACCATCGTTGTTATCACGTCCGACCACGGCGAGACTCTTTACGACCACGAGTGTTATTTCGACCACCATGGGCTCTACGACTGCACTCTGCACGTGCCGCTCATCATCCGCTATCCGTCGAAGGTGCCGGCAGGCCTGCGCATCCGCGGCTACAACCGCCACCAGGACCTGGTGCCGACGCTGATGGAGCTGGCCGAAATCGAGACGGACATTGCCTTCGACGGCGAGAGCCTCATGCAGATGGTACGCGGCGAGAAGGCGTCCCTGGAGTGCGAGTTCTACATCACCGAGTGCACTTGGATGCGCAAGCACGGCTGGCGTACGCCTCAGTGGAAACTCATCGTGGCCCTTGAGCCGGACTTTCATTTCAAGCCGCCCGTGGAGCTTTACAACCTGGTGGAGGACCCGGAAGAGAACAATAACCTTGCTGAGGCCGAGCCTGAGGTTGTGAAGTTCCTCAAGGCCAGGATGAATGCCTGGATAAAGAAGCGCAAGGCCGAGACAGGTCTGCCCAATCCAATAATGACCCAGGGCGACTGGCACGGCTTTAAGGGCGTCGGGCCATTCAAGACATCGCAGCAGGCCTACGACACTCTGCACATCGGTGACCCAGGGGAAGCTGCACGAATCCAGGCCGAGGCAAGAAAGTAGGTAGTGTAGTTAGCGGAGGCGTTGCCAGAGGCAACAGCACGTGAAAGTTTGGGAAGGGGGTCTGGGGGAGAACCCTTTTCAAAGGGTTTCCCCCAGAGAAGACTTGACAGCCCGGTCCCCAAAAGAACTGGGAGGCGATAACAAAATGAAACTTGGCGTGAATTCAGTGCTTTTTGGCGGTTTTGATATGGAGACGGCCTTCAAGTATACCGCTATGGCCGGCTATGACGGCATTGAGCTTTCCGCCATCGAGGGCATGAGCGAGCATCTGGTGTTGTCGCGGTGGCGAGAGCTGGTGCCGGAGATAAGACAGTTGTCGGAGAAGTACGGCCTGGAGTTGCTGGCCATGGAGCAGCCGATGCCGGATGCGGAGCGGATGGAGCAGGCTTTCCAGGCGGCTGTCGAGCTGTGCATTCCGATAGTCAACTGTGGCCCTGGCGGCAAGTCTGATGATGAGGAGACCTGGCCCCAGGTCATTGACAACCTGGGCAAGCTCGCCGAAATGGCCGAGCGCTACGGCGTCACTCTCTGCGTGAAGGCGCACGTGGGCCAGAGCATTTACAACACGCCGACCACGCTGCGGGCCATGCAGGAGATAACCTCTCCGGCTTTCGGCATAGACATGGACCCGTCGCACATCTATCGCGCTGGCGAAGACCCTGTGGAAGCCATAGCAGCCGTCATCTCGCGCGTCAAGCACGTCCACATTCGGGACTGCAAGGGCCGCCAGCAAGGGCCAGGACCGGCGGAGCTTCAGGCCAACGGCCGCGGCGATATAAACCTGGTCGGCTACATCCGCGTGCTTCACGAGAACGGCTATACCGGTCCGCTGGACCTGGAAATCATCGGCGCCAAGGATTACTCGCTGGAGCAGTGCTGCATTATTGCCGCTGAGAGTCGCGGGCACATGCAGGCAAGCCTGCAGGCCTGTGGGGCACGGTAAACAGTATCCGTCGCGACGAGTTAGCTGCTCCCCCCTGGTCGTGGGTTGGGTGCGGCGGGAGCAGCCCAGTAGGGTTCAGGATAAGGGCCTGGGGGAAAGCCCTGTTTACAGGGCGGCCTCGGGCCCTTTTGTTCACTGGCCTACAACCATCGTCGCAGCCACCACATGGCGGTGCGGTGCATCCCTTCGGTTAAGGCATGGCCGCACGATTCCACGTGGAGATGGATTTTCTCCGCGACACGCATTGCGGCGAAGGTGCGGCGGGCATATTCGAAGGTCTCGATTACGCCGTCAACAGGGAAGCCCCGGTCGGCAGCCCCGGCGCTTATAAGGAACGCCCTTGGAGCAATCAGGGCGGCTATCTGTGGATGGTCACACGCTGGCAGCAGACCCGGGACGTAGTTCATGTAGCAATGAATGACCTCGTCGCGAAGGATGGACCGAAGAGAAGCCAGGCCGCAGTTGGAGACAGCGGCCTTTACGCGTGCGTCAAGGGCAGCCGCAAATAAGGTGAGGGTGCCGCCCATTGAGTGGCCGATGAGGCCCACGCGCTGCACGTCGGCTTCCGGAAAGACCGCCAGGGTATCAATGGCACAAAACACGTCGCCAACCATCCGCCACGTTAAGGACCTGCCGTGGAGCAGCTCATCCATGGCTGCGAAGCGCTCGTAAAAGAAGCCCTGCTGGACGCGGCCGCGGCGCTCCTCGAAGGCGATGGCATCCGGAGCAAGGACAAAGAAGCCTGCTTCCGCCAAGCGCTGGCCGATGTTCTGCGACGGGTCACCGACCATGCCTGCTACCTCGCTCTTGCCCAGCTCGAACTGACCGTTGTGCTGGTGCAGGGCCACGACGGTGGGCAGGGGGCCGGAGACGTTAAGCGGCACGAGGGCATAGGCGGGCACCCAGTCGCCACGAATCCCACGGAAGCGAAGGTAGCGGATTTCGTGGCTGCCACGCCGCCAGGAGTCAATAATTTCGACGCTGGCCGGGCCGCGCGGCCATGGGCCACCCAGGCGCTCCACCAGCCAGCGGCGCAGCCTCTGCAGGCCTATAAGATCGTCGGGTGCCGGCGTGCGCATCGTGAATTCTCCTTTCGCACAGAGGCGGCTGACTAGCGGCCCTCGAGGTTTGGCCCCCCTTCCCGCCCTGCTGCGGCAAGGCGGGACCACAATCCCAAACTCTTGCGGGAGTATTCAGTTGACTCAGGATTTTGTTTCAGATAGGAAAGGGTAAGATTTGGAGAATCACCTCGGTGGTCTCTCCAAAACCCCGTGTTGGCTTAAACACAGCCACAAAGGTGTATAAACTTGTGCGTCTCACCTGACGCCCCGGGCCCCATCTCCCAGGCGCTGCAGAAAGCTTTGCCTCAGAATCCTTAGAAAACCGAATACCCCCAACTCTTGCTCGGGGCGCCCTCTGAAGAGGGCCATCTCACACCGGCTTGCGAAATCCCTCCTCCTCCACCCGCCACACGGCCCGCCACCGAAAAACTGAAACAATGCAAGGCCCGGGCCGAAAGCAGTAAAGACGCGCCGACGTGCTGCACGGTCACAATTGAAATAACTGCTTTGCGTTCAAGCCGAGGATAAGGCGCTTTTGGTCGTCCGTGATGCGGGCCATGAGCACGCGGCCGAGAGGTGGGCGGGGGTCGAGGAATGGATTGTCGCTGCCGTGAAGGATGCGCTCGGCGCCAACTTGGGCCACCATGTACTCTAGCGCTCCGTAATGCATGGCCGAGCCGCAAAGGTCAAGGTAGACATTTGGGTATTCGACGGCTGCCTGACAGCCAGCATTGATAGCATCCCATGAGGAGGCGGCGTGGCCGATGATGAAGTAAGCCTTCGGGTACTGGGCAGCGAGCTGCGCAAAGGCGGGGGGCGAGCAGTTGGGGTCGCCTGCCCAGGTATGCGAGAGTACTGGTAGAGCGTGCGCGGCCGCGTACTCAAACATCGGCCGGTAGTTATCGCCGCTCACGGGGTACTGATGGGTGGACGGATGGATTTTGAAGGCACGGATGCCGTGCGGTTCCCAGCGAGCGATTTCAGCCTCGACGGCCGCCGTGCCGCGGTTGGGATTTATAGTCACGTAGGGCACCAGGCGGCCAGGGTAAGCTTCCGCGGCCCGATAAACCTGATTGTTACCTTCGCGCTCGTCAGGGCCGACGGCAACGTGCGCCGCGATGATGCTCACTGTCACGCCGCAGCGGTCCATGGCCTCGACGACAGCGTCAGCCCAGCCTCCTCGCCTGACGAAAAAATTGTGCCATGGTCCTAGATGGCAGTGGGCGTCAACGACGTATTCCTCCAGCGGTTCACCACGCAGACATTTTTGGGCTATCTGCGATGTCACCATGGCCCTGCCTCTCTCAGGACGAGCAAGAATGTCCAGCAGGTGGTTTCCGCGCTCTAGCGTTGCTCCCTGCATGGGTTTGCGGTCTTTGCTGGCGGGCCGGGTTTAGGTAGTACAAGAAAGTTTGGGGAGGATGTCGGGGGGCAGGCCTTCTACAACGCTTTTTCCCGGGGAATGTCCTGCGCGGTGGACGGCCTTGGGCAGAAGTTGTAAGTTTACTTGGCCGGCGGAGTGTGGCTGATGAAGCCGGCGCCAGTGCTGGCCAAGGGAGAGGTGCCGCTGAGATGAGTCTGCTGCTTGTGACGCTGGTTTGTGGTCTGGCGCTTATTGCTGGATACCGCTTCTATGGTCGGCTACTGGCCCGGGTGCTGAGGCTTGACCCGCAGGCACCGACGCCGGCCATAGAGTTGCGCGACGATGTTGACTATATCCCCGTAGACCCCAGGTTTCTTATAACACAGCACTTCTCGGCAATTGCGGCGGCGGGGCCGATCGTAGGGCCGATATTGGCCGCTGCCATGTTTGGCTGGTTCCCCACGCTGCTGTGGGTGGTTCTTGGCTCCATCGTTATTGGCGGGGTCCATGACCTGACTTGCCTGGTGGCCTCCGTGCGCCACAGGGCCCGCTCTATAGCCGAGGTCATCCGCGAGAACATGACCCAGCGCTCTTACGTGCTGTTCCTCGCGTTCATCTGGATTGCCATTGTCTACATCCTGTCTCTTATACACATCT
>JANZZA010000433.1 GCA_026419655.1 Armatimonadota bacterium
GCTTCTCCCTGTCTGGCGGCAACCCTTTGCAAAGGGCTGTCTCCTACCTCCCTTCCCAAACTTCTTACACTCTCACCGAGGGCCGGGGCTTATGGAAAGGGTTTGTCTCCGGCCCTATTCCGGCATTTTTTCCGTGCTGCCTTACCTCACGTGCCCTATAAGAAGCCGCCTGGAGCATTCAGACTATTCGTCCATACTGGGATTGCACGGCTGCTGTTACCACACCTGCGGCGCTACCGGCTCTCGGTAAAAGGCCGCCTGGCCCTCCCCGACCGCCGCCCTGCCACAAAGAGCCTTGCAACGTTCTCGCCTGCAGCGCTCAAAAGCCGCCGCGCCGTCTCCGCCACCATGGCGTGCTCCAGGCTCATCGGTCCTGGCATGATCCCAAACGCAGCGGTCAATCCTATATGCCTTGCCGCGTCAATGTCCAGGTCTATCGAGCCGGCCACGGCAACCGCAGCCGCTCCAGCTTCCGCCGCCACTCGCGCGACCCCGGCCACCGTCTTGCCGTGCGCGGTCTGCACATCCAGTCGCCCTTCGCCCGTAATGCACAGGGCTGCCCCGGTCATTTTCTGTCGCAGCCCCGCGGCGTCAATCACTATCTCGACGCCCGGCTCCAGCCGGCCCCCGCAAAAAGCTACCAGCCCACCACCCAGCCCTCCCGCGGCCCCGGCCCCCGGCAACTCGGCCACGCCCGTATCAAGGTCCCGCTCGATGACCTCTGCCAGATGCCGCAGGCCCCGGTCCAGCAGCTCGACCTGCTCCGGCGTCGCGCCCTTTTGCAGCGCATACACATATGCGGCGCCCTTCGGCCCGTAGAGCGGATTGTCCACATCGCAGGCGACGCGAATTGTCACGTCGGCCAGCCGCACGTCCCATTCGTCGAGATTGATGTGCCCGATGTCCTGCAGCCGCCCGCCTGTCACGCGCTCAATGAGATTGCCAGACTTGTCGTAAAAGCGCACGCCCAGGGCCTGGGCCATGCCACAGCCGCCGTCGTTTGTCGCACTGCCGCCAATGCCGATGATTATCTCGCGCACGCCCAGGTCCAGGGCCGCGCGGATAAGCTGACCGGTGCCGAAGGTTGATGTGGCCGTCGGGTCGCGCCGTTCAGGAGAGACCAGGGGCAGCCCTGATGCCGCAGCCATCTCGATAACTGCGGTCTCTCCGTCGCCCAATAGACCGAAGGCGGCCTCGACCGGCTCGCCAAGGGGGTCTTCCACGGTGCGGGTGATAAGCTGGCCGCCTGTGGCCGCGACGAGGGCCTGCACAGTCCCTTCACCGCCGTCGGCCATGGGCACCTCGATGACCTCGGCCTTAGGCACGGCTCGCCGTACACCCTCGCCAATCGCCGCCGCTACCTCAGCCGACAACAAACATCCCTTAAACGAATCCGGCGCTACGATTACTTTCATACCATGTCAGCGTGGCCTTCGCTGCGGCTCGCGTACTTTTCTGCGGGATACACCTTGTGCGTACCGGACCAAGCTCTCGCGTTTAAGTGCGGCTCGTCGAGGTCGGGGAATAGGGGACGCATGTGGTCAACCAGCTTGGCGTGAAGCTCGGCTCTTGCAGCGAGGTAGTCGCCGTCTGGCGGGACTTTACGCCCTCGCACCGTGAAGCTTTTGGTCGGGTCAGCGAGGTAGCGCCCCGTCAGAACGAAATCTCCGTGGTCATCAATCTCCAGGTCCCAACGGAACAACGGTTTAGAGCCACGCTTGGAGCGTTGCGTTCCGGTATCTTGGGGCTCCACACCGTGCTCTTTGGTCACAGCCAGTTGGAGCGCTGGCGGCAATGGTACAACCTTCACCAAGAGTTCCTGCTCCACTAGGAGTTCGGCAAGCTTTTCGCCGTCTATTAGGACGATTGGGAGCGCGGAGTCCTCTACCCATCTTTGCGCGTCGGCAGTAAAGCGTGAAGTAGTGATAAACAACCCCAGGTGCACCTCACCCCTGGCTTTTTGCCCTGTCATCGCACCGTAAAAGCTTTGTAGCACCGGGGTGCTGATGGCTCCTCTCCTGCGCTTGACTTGGCCGACGGTCTTTATGCGGCCAATGCCTATGGAAAAACTGGCGGTCAGGTCGATGCCGCCGTCTTTGGACCTTTGTGTTACCCTGCACTCGGTGAACCGCATACGTTCAAGCAGCCGCAAAACCAGTTCCTCGAACTTGTAAGGGTCCATACATGAGAGGTACTCCCGAAGTTCGTCTTTGACAGCCGCGCGCTGCGCTTCGATGCTGTCGCGCAGTTTGTCGATCTGGCTGAGCGGCTTCGCCATTCCCAACCCTCCCGGCGTAGCACCCGCTGCACGCTGCAACACTGCCAGCGATTGGATTATCTAGGCCGCCCTCGCGTTCCCTGGTTCACGGCAACCAGCGGAGTGCTGATGCCACGCAGGGCAGATGCCAACCAACGCTACTCGCGGCCCATTTGCGACCAAGCCCGCATCCAGGTGCGCTTGGTATGCGCCCAGACCTGTTCCGGGGTTTCGTCGCCGATTGGGTGCACCTCGAAGGTGACTACAGGCTGTTCGGTCGGTACGTCGCCTTCGAAATAGCCTGCGTAGGTCAACACTTCAAGGAACTCGCGCAGTTGAGGCACGTCGTTTTCGCCGCCCGGATAGCCAAAGCGCGGGTGTTTGTCGCCATATGCCGGGTCGTCTTGCTCGCCCATGAAGCAGTTGCCGACGTGGACGTGGATGAGGTAGGGCCGCAGAAGTTCAATGGCCTCGGCCGCGGACTCTCCCAGCAGCGGCAGGTGGGAAAGGTCTACCGTGAGGCCGAAGTTGCGCACCTGCTCGCGCACGCGGCCAGCAAACTCGGCAGCCATGACGCTTGGCCCGATGATGCAACGCTTCTCGATGGTGTGGTCAAATTGCTCGATGCTCAGCCAGACCAGGTCCTCCTCGCCCGAGGCCTTCAACTGGGAATACCGCGCCAGCTCGACGCACGAGTCCACGAGCAGGTCCATCTGGCGCTTGACTTCGTCCTCGCCGGCGGGCATTGGGCCGCTGAGGGCCGCGCAGATTTTTGCCCCCAGCTCATAAGCCGCATCAATGGACTTTTTGACTTCCTCGATGGCCGCCCGCCGGCCGGCGTCGTCGGGGTCATTGAGGTTAAGCTTGCCCATGAGCAGCAGAGGCTGGGCGCCAACGCCGATTTTCACGCCCGTGGCCTCAGCGATTGCCCTTAGCCGCGCATGCATGCCCGGCTGCTCGCTGCGCCGCACTTCTATCACGTCGAGGAACGGGTCCAGGGCCAGGGCCTCAAAGCTTTCCGCGATTGGCCCCTCGTCCTTGATTACCGGGTACAGCATGAAGTGAACAACGCCCAGATGTAGCCGCGATTTCCAGTCGTCGAGCATGGTTGCCAGCCTCCCTGTGCAAAGTCAAGGCGTTAAAAGCCCATCCCGCGCGCCATTTCGCCGGCGGCATGTACCCAGGCATGAGCCGGGTCGTCGCGGGGCTTGAGCCGCCGGTCGGTGTAAGCTGCCAGCATCCACAGGTAGTATACCTGATAGCCCGGCGCCGCGGCGACGGGATGGTACGAGGGCGGAATGACGACGGTGTCGCCGTCGCGCACGACGTAGGCTTCGTCCAGCGAGAGATCGTCGTTATATAAGCACTGTATGCCAAAGCCGCCGGGCGGAAAGACGCGAAAGTGATAGATCTCCTCCATGCGCACTTCGAAGGGATAATCATCCTGGATGTGGCGATGAGGCGGGTAGCTGGACCAGTTGCCAGGCAGGTTGTAGGTTTCTCCCACTACCAGGCGGCGAGCATGAGGCACATTTGGCCCTATGATGGTGTGCACGTCACGGGTCCAGTTCCAGCGACCGACCTTGCGCATTGTCACATCGGCCGGCTTGATAACGGACGGCGGTCCCTGAGCATCTGACGGGGCCGCGCATACAGCGACTTCGCAGCAGCTCCGCGACCTGATGGTGATGCCCAGGCCCGGCGGCACGTAAACCCCCGTCGCCGGACCGGAAAAGACGTAGTGCCGCCCGCCGAGGTCGCGGAAAACGTTCTC
The DNA here is from genome assembly GCA_026419655.1 of Armatimonadota bacterium. Taxonomy (GTDB): domain Bacteria; phylum Armatimonadota; class Zipacnadia; order Zipacnadales; family FEN-943; genus JANZZA01. Next base: position 4,032 of record JANZZA010000433.1, read on the forward strand.
GCCAGCCACTACATCTACTGTGCCAGACATTACTACCACAGCGAATTCCTTGTCCCCGGCACCAAAGCACACTTCCTCGCCGGCTGCCGCGGCTCGCCATAGCCAGAAGTCCAAAAGCTCTCCGGCCTCGTGGCTCGCCTGCCTGATGTGGTTGAGGCCTGGCTGCAAATCGGTGCGAAGGTGGTATCCGTTCATATTAGATTCCCCTGCGCTCATGTTCTCTGGCCGCGCAGGCTTTCCTTGCAGTGGCGGAGCGGTTGGGATTCACTGATTGTATTGTTGCAAAAGCCGGTGCTGGGTTGTCCATACTGAAGGAAGCGTACAATGCCTGTCTCTTATACACATCT
>JANZZA010000497.1 GCA_026419655.1 Armatimonadota bacterium
GCAGGATCCGGTCGGCCGCCAATCCAAATCAGATAAGGCTTTGTCTACCTACTGAATTTGTTCGTAGGGCAGGTCCCATTCAGCGAAGTCGGGGTCTATGATGCGCTTGTTTTCGTTCATCGCCTCGATGGCGGCCATGTCCTCTGCGGCCAGCTCCCAGCCGAGGGCGCCCAGATTGTCCCGCAAGTGGGGTTCGGAGCTGGCTTTGGGGATCACTATCATGCCCTTCTGAAGCGCCCACCGCAGGAGCACCTGCGCAGGTGTCTTGTCGTACTTGCCAGCTATGGCCGTAATGCGTGCATCCCTGAGAAGGTCTCCGCGCCCCAGCGGCGAGTAGGCTGTGATTATCACGTCATGCGAATGGCAGTACTCCAAAAGCTCTTTCTGATTCAGCAGCGGATGAAATTCCACCTGGTTTGTCACCACGGGCAGGGCCGAAACCTCCATCGCCTTGCGTACATGGTTTATGGAGAAATTGCTTACGCCAACGTTGCGAACCTTGCCGGCCTCGTGAAGTTCCGCCATTGCACCGAAAGTCTCCGCCATGGGCACCTTATGGTTCGGCCAGTGAATGAGTAGCAGGTCAACGTAGTCCGTCCCCAGGTCGCGCAGGCTCTCGTCGCATACCTGGATAACCTGTGCCCGCTCAAGGTTGAACGGCGGCACCTTGGTGGTAATCCACAGTTTGGACCGGTCAACGCCCTTGATGGCCGGGGCTATTTGGGCATGGTTGCCGTACCAGTAAGCCGTGTCAATGTGCGTGTAGCCCAGGTCCAGGGCAATGCGGACGGCCTCAGTGCAGGTTTCGCCGACCAGTTCCCAGGTGCCCAGGCCCAGGGCAGGTATTTCGGCGCCACTGCTGAGCTTGATCGTCGGAATCGCCATGACCATCACCTCACGGGATTAAACGAATAGCCACAAGCCGCAGGGCGGTTCGCGCTTACCTCAGCGAATCCTTGCCTTCGTCTTCAATGCGGCTATGGCTCCGGAATTTTTTTCCTGTTCTGGCGCCGCTTCTCACTCTACCTTTCCGAAGGTCACGTCGTCTATCCAGACGTCGGCGGCGCCCTCAAAGGCGACCAGGAAATGCAGTCGGATGACCACGGTGCCCGGCGGAAGCTCAAACTCAAATGGCAGCTCCTTCCAGTCCTGGTTCTCCGTGAGGAAACCGTAAAAGAGATTGTTCTGCGCCGTGGAGCGGCCCTGGGAGTCCATCATGGAAATCATCCAGTAGGCCTTGGCGCCCGTGGCGTTGGCTATCTTCACCCAGCAATTTACGCGGTACTTATTGCCGGCCTCTGCGCCGAGCACGTCCTCCGTCTGTACCATCATCCCGCCAGGACCTTCCACCTTGCGAAGGTGGCACGAGTAAGTGCCAGAACGTTTTTCTGTGGCATCCGCCTCCACGGTGCCTTTGTTGCCCTCGACCGCGAGAACCTGCCAGCCGTCGAGACCTTCCTCGAAGCCCGGGTTGGGCACCTGTTTCGCGGCCATGGCAGCGTAGTCGCCCGCGGTTATTGGCGGCGGCTTATAGTAGGGCAGAGCAATGAGGCGGAAATCCCGGCCGCGCACCGTCACCCTAAGCGCTCCGGCCGCCAGGGCCACGCGCTCACCGGTCTCGATGTCCACCCCCGCATCCGTATTGGTAGGCAGCCCGAGGGCCTCAAGGTTGGGACGCACCGTCGCCGCCGTTTCTTCCAGGGCCGCGTTGCCGATAACAAGGAGCGCGCGGCTGCGGTCGGGCTTGCGATAGACGCTGACGTAACACTCCGGCGTTTCGCAGCGTGCCCATGGCTCAGCGGCCCAGTAGCCGCGAAACTCGCACTCCGCTATGCCGAAAAGCCGCCGGGCCTGATAGTTGCGCATGACCACCCGCATGTTGTTGCCCGCCGGGAACAAGCCGGTGTCGTGCAGGTTAGTGAGCATCAGCAATTCGCGCGTGGCGGCCTCGTCCACACAGTACTGAGGCGGGATGTCGGGGAGAAGAAAGGGCGCCGGCCCCCACTGGCGGCCCGTATGCTCTGCTCTCCATTTATCCAGCGGTACGACGTCGAGGAAGTGGGCCTCGACCTTCTGGCCGGGGTCGTGGTACTGCTCGCCGTCGAGCATCATGTGCGAGAAAGAAATGCAGGGTATCGCCAGCCAGCAGGAAGTATGGTGGCATACGATTGGGTTTTC
>JANZZA010000499.1 GCA_026419655.1 Armatimonadota bacterium
CGCCAGATGTTTCCCGGCGCGTCCGGTTCAGCAGTAGAACCCATGAGGTAGTAGCGCACAGGCGGCTGGGGGGGCTCCTGTTCTGGCTGGCCGCGCATGCAACTTTCCACAAAGGCTACCGCGTCGGCGGCCACGTCCAGGGCGGCATTATCGGGCCAGGAGAGCTGGCCCGCGGAAGTACCGCCGATTGCGTGGGTCCAGGGCCCCATGATAAGGCGCTGGCGGCCCCGGGCACCTTCGCCGCCTCCGTGCTGCCACGAAAGAAAGGCATCTATTGTGCCCTGCTGGAAAATGTCGAACCATCCGCCGATGTGCAGGGCCGGAACCTTGACGGCGGCAACTTTATCTTGTGTCGCGGCGTCGAAATCGCGCCACCACGAATCGTAGGTGTAATGGGCACGCATCAGCGCGAGATTTTCGTCGGGCCAGGCGTTGGCGCGGAGCCATTCCTCTATATCGGCCTTGGCAAAAAGCCCGCCGCGATAAACGACATGGTGGTACAGGCTTGGTGCGCCCACGGCGACCACCTGGCAGACAAGATGCGGTGGGGCTGTCGGCGCCAGGAGATACTGCGTGATGCCGAGGGCAGAGCCGCCAACGGTAGCTACTCGTCCGTCACACCAGGACTGGCTTGCTACCCACTCGACCGTGGTATAACCGTCTCTGTGGCCGGCCCAGCCGCAGTCGGCAAAAGCAATTGCCTCGCCTTCGCTATCGAAACGGCCGCGCATGTCCTGAGCGACGAAGGCGTAGCCGCGAGCGAGGAAGACGGCCGCCAGGTCGTGGAGCCAAAAGCGGCCATAGGGAGTCCGCGCTAAAACGGCAGGCCAGGGGCCACCTTCTGCAGCCGGCAGGAAAACCTCCGTGGCCAGCCGGGCACCGTCGGTCATAGGTACCATTTCGGTGCGCGGCTCGACGGCCACCACTGGCTGGACCACCAACTCCACCAGGTGCTCAGCAGAAGGACGAAGGGCCTGTGGCGAGGCGGCCAATAAGGCGCCTGACGTGGGCCAGCCGACCGGCAGGCTTGCTCCAGCCGTAGCACACGTATACAGCGGTGATGCTGTGAAAACAACGACCTCCTCGTCCCCCGATGCCCCCGCCAGCTCGACGACGAAGAGTCCGTCGGCATAAGAAGCGCCACGCCATTCCACAGGTGCGGGCGCTTCTGGGGGAGCTGCCTCCAGTGTCGCCACGCGCACGGCGGCTATTGGCAACCGCGCAGGGGCACGGCCAGTGACGGCATCAATCACCCGGCCCGTAATGCGCGGCTGGGTCTCGCTAACTGCTGGACTCATTGGTACGACCTCCGGCTGGAACTGTTGTCTCGCCTCAGTATATCCTGGTGACAATGGTGCGCAAACGGCGGCGGTTTACGGGATTCTGCTTGGGTGTCGCGGGTGAAGCAGCCTTCGGGGCATTTGTGACCCCAAGGAGATAGCCCCAGGGACTTGCCAGGTTATGCCATGGCTGGAGCAGGTCCGTCCCTATCGCGTCGGGGCGGTCGGCGCCCCTGACCGTGGAGCGCGAAGGGCATGAGGAGAGCTTGGGAACGAAGCCGGGCGGCAAGCCGTTTCAAAAGGTTTCCCCCGAGGAAAGATTTTCCAGGAGCCGCACGGCGGCCGGGAATCTTGATCTAACTACCTGAGTGACTTCGGCTGCGAACCGCTTCAGCATGGCCACTACATCCGGCAGCGACACGCCCTCCGCCTGAAGGTCCAGGAGAGCCGGGGAATGAAGGATAAGCTCGGCCTCGGAGCGAGCATTGAGTTGGGCTACGTAGCTCAGGAAGTCTACGAGGTTTGAGAAGGCGTCGGTGCCACGGAACTCCTCGGGCCGCGCCAGCAGGTCTATCTCGTAGGCTTCGTCGGGCAGACCCGCTGCTAACAAAGACACCCGGCGCAGCAGGCAAGGTATACATCCTCCGCACTGGCGGTGCCGGCGGCCGGTCATCCAACAGCTTACGGTGCCCAGGATTTCCTCGGGGCGCAGCACCGGGCGCAAAAGGTCGGCTATGAGTTCAGTTTTGGTGCGGTAAACAAAGGGATTCAGCACATAGGTGTTTAGTCCGGCCGTGCGGCAAATGTGATTGAACAGGTTTATGACAGTCGGGTGGGTGCTGCGGGTAGACAGGCCGCCTATGCGGCTCGGTGTTAGCGGGAGGGCCACAGTGAGCACCCCGTTTTCGGGTAGGTAGACCTCGGTGACGCCGAGGGCTGCTGCCGCAGCCACGCCGAGGGTCATGAAAAGCAGCGACCTGGAGCGTCGGGATGGCTCACGCTGGTCCGGCGGTGGAAAGGGCAGAGCTGATGCAGCCACGCGTGGTGCAAGCACAACAAAGATGTGGCTGAGGTCAGGTTGGAGCCTGCGCAGAGCAGTGACGACCTGCTTCTGCGTCCGCAGGACCGTGGGATTGCCAGAGCGATGGCTTACGAAAAAAGGCCGGCGCCCTGTGCGCAGCAGCATCACGGCTCCGGCCAGAGAATCCAGACCGCCAGAGAGCAGACAGACACAGTCGCGCCCGGGTGGGTTGGATGGCCCAGCGACTTTGGGTGGTCTTTCGCCAGGCGGGCGCGGCCACAAATGGAGGCTCAAGTTGTCTCCAGTCAAGTGCCAGACCAGGCGTACAAGGTCATCGGCTAAGGAGCGCCACAGGTCCAGCCGCCGCACAGGTACGTGCAGCTCCAGGTCACGTACGAAGCGCTCGTTGCGTCCGCGAAGCACTGCGAGATCTGCCAGGTAGACAGCAGCGGCTAGGTCTAACAGGTCGGCGACTTCAGGACTTGGGGGGCCTGTTTGCTGCCATAGGGGCCTGGTGTCGAAGTTAACGTTGCGGCTGGGCGAACGCCAGTCGAGGCACAAGTTTGCCTGCTGGGCCAGTTCGCGGCCCACGTCATCAGACAATCCCTCAACTACGACTATGCGGGCCGTCACAGAGTACCACCGGCCCCGAGCAGACCCAGTCCCTGAGTCATCATCTGGCCCAGGAACTCCTGCACCGCCGCGAGCCTTCCGGCCTCGGGTGCCGCAAGAACCTCCTGCAGCCACGGCTCAGAAGGCGCGAGGTCCAGCACGCTGGTGGTGTTGCGGCAGTGATGACCAACACCATCCAGGAAGCGTTGGGCGGCGCTGACGTTGGGGAAAGACGAGGTCCCCACGAAGTCGCTCAGGTCCCGGGATACGAAGTAGCGGAAGGTCCGGTCCAGGTCGTGGCCGAGGAAGGCGCGAGAGAGCTGCCACAGGCAGCCCTGGCTTGCGTAGCCGCCAAAGTTTGCCTCAACCGTTGCTGCGTCGAGGTTCAGTAGTCCGCCCGCCTGGTCGCCAGCGGCTGCTTCCATGGCGGTCACGGCAAGGGCGTCCAGTGCCAGTTCGGCAAAGCGTGACGTGGCGTGCGCGAGGGCTATGCGGGTGGCGCTGGCACTGCGTAGCCCAGAGGCCAGGGAAAGCACCGGCGGCCCAGCCTCTGCCACCTCCAGGGACTTCAGATACTGTGGCAGGCCCTCCTGGCTTACTTGTCTGGAACCCACCAGAAGAGTGTCCAGGCACACCGCTACTCCTGGCCCGCTCATCTGGGCGCGGGTCTCGGCGTCCAGGGCCTGCACTATTGTGCCCACCACTTGGCCCGGATCGGGATTGGGCTGGCGATACAACTCTCGCACCCTTTCCCACTCAGGCGTTGCCGGCGAGCGTTGGGCTGCTGAGGTCCCCATGCCTGACCGACCGCCCGGGACAGCTTTTGTTCAGTGGCTGCGCCTGCGACGGGGCCCCGTCCCTATTGTCGCGGGGCATTGCTCTGGCGTGCTCCCACCACCAGCGTAAAAGGACGCTTCCTGGTTTCCCCTTGCGCCTTTGTAGTCCTTCCGGGCGACCGCGCTATCCTTCTCGCTCGTGCCTTTGCCTGGTGCATGAACCTTCCGGAAGGTCTTCTCGGCTCATCGCAGACGGCCTCATGCCCGCACCCGGAGTTGTTAGCTCCGTGTTTTCCTTCTGTGACTCATGCGTTACTCCTAAAGTTTGCTTGCTGGCGAAAGGTTATTAGCGCTGAGCGAAGAAACAACACTCCCAGCCAATATGGCCAAGCGCCTTGCAAGCCAAGGAGGAAAGCCCGGTGAAAAAGGGGATTGTCTACGGATGCCTGCCCGGCAGCCTTCCGCCGCGCGAGCGCCTCGTGCTGTCGAAGGAAGCCGGGCTTGACGGGATTGAAATCCATGATTTCCCAACCCAGAAGGACACCGAGGAATTCGCAGCCCTGGCAGCGGACGTAGGGCTGGAGATCCACTCGGTCATGGCGGGAAGCCACTGGGAATTGCCTCTGTCCAGCACGGACGAAGACGTGCGGCGCCGAGGCGTGGAGGGAATAAAGCACTCGTTGCACGTGGCAAAGTGGTCAGGCGCGCCTGTAGTGCTGGTCGTACCAGGCGTGGTGACCGACGACGTTTCCTACGCGGCTGCCTACGAGTTGTCACGCAAGTCCCTGCTAGAGCTTCTCCCAGTGGCCGAGGAGCTCGGCGTGACGATGCTCGTCGAGAACGTATGGAATAAGTTCCTGCTCAGCCCGCTGGAGTTCCGCGACTTCGTGGACAGCTTCGAGTCGCCCTTTGTGCAGGCGTATTTCGACGTGGGCAACATCTTGCTATATGGCTATCCGCATCAGTGGATTGAGATTCTCGGCCAGCGGATTAAGCGCGTCCACGTGAAAGACTTCGACGTCGGCACCCGGCAATTTGTGTCGCTGCTTAGCGGCAGCGTGGATTGGTCCCGGGTGATGAATGCGCTGCGCGGCATTGGCTACGACAGCTATCTCACAGTCGAGGTAGGGCCGTACGCCCAGTTCCCCGAAGTGTTCATCAAACACATCGGGCTGGCGATGGACGCCATAGTGAGCCTCGGCGCGCAAGGATGTTGTTGCGGTAGCAGATAGCTAACTGACCGCGCCCTCAACTGACGACCGGGAACTAACGCTGCTCTGGGGGTGGCGAGTAGCTTGGGCTACCCGCGTGTCGAGGCGGCACCGGCGTTTTCCGGACGCAGAGACTTGGTGTGTCCAGCCTCCGCTGCTGGTTAGGGGCCCGGGGCAGTAGCTTTCAGAAGGGTCGTCCCCGGGCCCCACCTGAGATTCTTTGTACTGATGCCACCATACGCGTCGCCATGACAGATTTCAAGCCGCCCTGAGGCAAGGCGGCAGGGACCCGCGGGAGTATTCAGTTTGCTCAGGATTTTGTTTCAGGGAAAAAGGCGAAGGGCGCGGAGAATCACCTCGGTGGTCTGTCCGAAACCCTGTGTTGACCTATACAGGGCCACAAAAGTGCACAAAGTTGTGTGTCTGAGCCTTTGCCTAGGTGCACGTCTCCCAAGCGCTGCAGGAGCTTTTCCAACAGTATCCTTAGGTGACTGTTGCAAAACCTTACTTTTCGCGGGTGAGTCGCCCCCGTCTAGCATAAGCTGCCGACATAGATCTGTGCCGTAATCTGACTGGGAGCTACGTCGAGGTGAGTCTTGCAACAGTCTGCTTAGAAAACCGAATACTCCCGGGGGCCCGCACTGGCGCCTGAGCCCCTTGCTGGCCAGAGAGGGTTCCTACTCGGAGGCCGGCTGGCGGTCACGTTCCAGGTCGAACTTGCTGACCTTTACCTCCGGTGGCACTTCGATGGGGTACTGGCCGTCGAAGCACGCCGTGCAGAAATTCAGCTTTGGCAGTCCAACGGCTTTTATCATGTTGGCCATCATCTGGTACTCGAGCGTGTCTGCACCGACCTCTTTGCGGATGTCTTCCACCGACATGCGGGCGGCGATGAGTTCACTTCGGCCCGCCGAGGTATCTATGCCATAAAAGCAGGGGTATCGGATGGGCGGACAGGTGATGCGCAGGTGGATTTCTTTGGCTCCGGCGCTGCGGAGGAGCTCCACTTCGGGTTTGGTAGTCGTGCCGCGGACAATCGAGTCGTCTACCACTATCAGCCGCCGGCCAGCAATGACTTCCTTGAGCGGGCTGAGCTTCATCTTCACGCCCAGCTCGCGCATGCGCTGATCCGGGCTAATGAAGGTGCGGAAGATATATCGGTTCTTGATGAGGACCTCACCGAAGGGCTTGCGGCTTTCCTGAGCGTAGCCGATGGCAGCGGGGATGCCGGTTTCGGGGATGGGCACGACCAGGTCGGCGTCCACGTCGGAGGTGCGGGCGAGCATCTGGCCCATCCTGAAGCGCGCCATGTACACGTTCTTGCCGTAGATGGTGCTGTCCGGCCTGGCAAAGTAAATGAACTCGAAGATGCACATGGCACGGCGCGGGCTCTCGAGGACCTGGGTAGCGTGCAGGCCGTCGCCGTCTATAACAACCATTTCCCCCGGCTGTATTTCGCGCACAAACTCAGCCCCGACGGTCTGGAGCGCGCAGGTCTCCGAGGCGATGACCCAGCCGGCGGAGTTTAGCTGACCGATGCACAGCGGTCGGACGCCGTGGGGGTCGCGCACGGCGATAAGGCGGTCGGGCGTGATGATGCCCAGGGAGTAAGCCCCGAGCACGGTGTGCATTAGCTCCGCCACGGCGTCCTCAGCAGTAGTAGCCCGGGACAACTCCAGTAGCTTGGCCATGACTTCCGTGTCGCTGGAACCGTAAAAGATGACGCCGGCGGCTTCGAGCTGGCGACGCAGCAGGCCGGCGTTGACGAGGTTGCCGTTGTGGGCAATGGCAAAGGGGCCAAAGTGGCCCTCGCCGACGATGGGCTGAGCGTTGGGCAGGGTGTTGCTGCCCATGGTTGAGTAGCGGACATGGCCAAGAGCCACGTAGCCGCGCAGACGGCGGATGATGCTTTCGTCGAAAACCTGAAAGGCCAGCCCCAGGTCAACGTGGCTATCAAGGCGGTGACCATCACCCACAACAATGCCGGCGCTTTCCTGACCGCGGTGCTGAAGCGCGAAAAGGCCGAAATAGGTGGTGCGGGCAACGTCTTCCCCGGGCGCGAAGACACCGAACACACCGCAGGCATCGCGCCAGCGGCCGTGGCCGGGGACTGGGAACTGTATCGCAGGCACTAGTTAACCCTCCGGCCCCGTTGAAAGTCATCCAGACATAGCGCTGCCAGGTCGCTGAGCACGCGTTGCCCTCAAGGACTTCAGTTTCCAATGCGCGCCGCAAGTATTTTCGCGGCTTGTGTGTCGCGGAGAGCCTGCAGGCGGCTGGCTAAGTCCTCATCGCTCAAAGCCAGAATTTGCGCTGCGAGAACTCCAGCGTTGCGGGCTCCGTTGATGGCCACCGTAGCCACCGGTACGCCGGGCGGCATCTGTACAGAGGACAACAGGGCGTCCAGCCCACCCAGGGGGGACCCGGCCAGAGGCACGGCGATGACCGGCAGGGTCGTCAAGGCAGCCACTGCACCCGCTAGATGTGCAGCCATGCCTGCCCCGGCGATGATTACCTGGATGCCTCGCTTGCGAGCCGAAGAGACAAGCTCCCGCACCAGATCAGGCGTCCTGTGGGCCGAAGCTACCCGGGCTTCGTAGGGCACGCCAAGTTCGCGCAGTTGCTCCCAGCACGGACGCATTAGCTCCTCGTCGGACGCACTGCCCAAAAGGATCAGGACCTTAGGTGACTCGCTCATCGTTACTCTCCGCTTCCACCGCACGAAGGGCTATGTCGCGGCGGTAGTAGCACTTCTCAAAGGATATGCGGCTTACGGCTTCATAAGCGCGGCTGCGGGCCGTGGCAAAACTGTTGCCGAGCGCGGTCACCCCCAAAACCCTGCCGCCACTCGTGACCAGTTGTCCGTCGCGTTGAGCCGTACCCGCGTGAAACACCACAACATCTTCCAGTTCCTCGGCGTCGCCGATACCCGTAATTATTTTACCCTTCTCGTACTCCTCCGGGTAGCCGCCCGAGGCCATGACTACACACACGCACCGGCGGTCGCTCCACTGCGGCCGCACTTCCTGCAAGCGTCCCCCCACTGCAGCTTGCAAAATCTCTAACAGGTCGCTTTCCAGACGCGGCAGAACCACCTGTGTCTCCGGGTCACCAAACCGGCAGTTGTATTCAAGAACCCGCGGCCCCTTCGGCGTGAGGATTACACCTGCGTACAGAGTGCCCACGTAGCGGATGCCTTCGTCTGCCAGGGCGCGCACAGTAGGCTGAATTATCCTGGTTACTACGTAGGCGAAGGTCTGCTCGTCTAGGACCGGGACGGGGCTGTAGCAACCCATTCCGCCGGTATTAGGGCCCGTATCGCCGTCGCCGACGCGCTTATAATCCTGAGACGGCACCATTGGCAGGACGGTCTCGCCATCTGTGAAAACCTTGATCGTACATTCTTGCCCAAACAGGCACTCTTCGATGACGACGGTCTCCCCGGCCGGGCCAAAGATCTTGTCCACCATGCAGCGGTCCACAAATTCTTCGGCCTCGGCGACCGTAGATGCCACCTTTACGCCCTTTCCAAAGGCATCACCGTCGGCCTTTACCACTATGGGAGCACCTTTGCGACGGATATAGGCTTTTGCTGAAACCGGGTCAGTGAAGACGGCGAATTCTTTTTGGCCGAGGCCGTGGCGTGCGAGCAGCTCGTTGGTGAAGGCCTTAGAGCCTTCCAGGCGAGCGGCCGCCGCCTGTGGGCCGTAGACCGCAACCCCGGCCGCCGTCAGTCGGTCGGCCAGGCCGCGAATAAGTGGACGCTCGGGGCCGACGATGACCAGGTCGGGCCTGTGGGCAGTCGCCCAGGCCACCAGGCCGTCGAGGTCTTCGGCGGCAATGTCGAGGAGCCTGGCGTGGCGTGCTATTCCAGCGTTTCCTGGCGCACACCAGAGTTCTTTCAGCGCTGGGCTGGACGCCAGTTTCCAGGCGAGCGCATGCTCACGCCCCCCGGACCCGATCAGAAGTACCCTCATATCATTCATTCACCGCCGATAAAGTCTATGTCCACCTCTGTGTCTGCGGGGGCCCAACGCTCGGGCGTGACGAAGGAGCGATATTCCTGATGGAACTGAACAACCACTGTGCCCGTAGGCCCGCGGCGGTGCTTGGCGACTATTATTTCGGCCGGGTCAGTGCCGGAAGGCGCTACCGGCATAGGAGGCGGCGGGAGATTAGCCTTCGCTGCTTCGTCCAGCAACTTCTTGCGCTCATAATAGCTCGGCCGATACAGGAAGCAGACCAGGTCTGCCTCTGCCTCAATGGAACCACTTTCGGCCAGGTCCGAAAGCATTGGCCGCTTGTCTTCGCGGCGCTCCACCAGGCGGCTGAGTTGAGAGAGAGCAACTACGGGTATGTCCAATTCACGCGCGATGGACTTGAGTTCAGCGGCTATCATGGACACTTCCTGATGGCGGTTTTCAGCCGCAAACCGGCCCGAAGCACGGACGAGTTGCAGGTAGTCAACAATGAGCAGGCCAACGTTGTGTTGGGCCTTTAGTCGGCGAGCTTTGGAATGGAGCTCCAGGACGTGAATAGACGGCGTGTCGTCCACATAAATCGGTGCATTTGTAAGATAGGACATTACGTAACCGATGCGTTCCCAGTCTTCTTCGCTGGCGTCACCGCGCCGCAGCCGCCAGGCGTTCACGCGCGCCTCGGCGCAGAGAACCATTTCCGCCAGTTGCTCGCGAGACATCTCCAGGCTGAAGATACCTACGGGGATGTTGTGCCGCACGGCGGCATGGACGGCGATGTTGCAGATGGCAAGAGAAGTCTTGCCCATGGAAGGGCGGCCTGCGATGATGACTAGATCGCCGCGCTGCAGGCCGCCGCTGAGCTTATCGAGGTCTGTCAGGCCCGTCGGGACGCCAGTGACAAAGCCCGGCCGGCTGGCCATGTCGTCAAGCCTTTTCAGCACCTCCTCGATGTCCCCGCCCAGATGGACAGGGTCAGTTGTATCACGCCGCCGGGCTATCTCAAAGACCTTCTGTTCGGCTGCGTCTAGAACTTCCCTCACGCCGTCAGAGTTGTCGAGAACCATTGCCTGAATCTCGGCAGCAGCGGCAAAGAGTTTGCGTAGCAGCGACTTCTCCTGGACAATGGTGGCATAGCGAACCACGTGGGCGGCAGTGGGCACCTGATGGATGAGGGCCGTCAGGTACTCGGCCCCGCCTACCTGCTCGTAGTGGCCCCGGCGCTTCAGCTCGTCGCTCACCGTGATAAGATCAACAGGCTCGCCGCGCCGGTAGACGGCCAGCATAGCTTCGTAAATATCTCGATGGGCCTGGCGGTAAAAGTCATCGGGTTCCAGGATGGCCGTGGCACGGGCGGCGGCCCCTGCGTCGAGTAGGATGGAACCCAGGGTAACCTGTTCCGCTTCCAAGTCCTGGGGCTGCAGACCGTGTGTGAATTCGCCCGCCATTGTCGTGCCTCCCGCCAAGCCATGTGCTGACCAGGGCGCCGCTGTCTGAGCCTGCTGGGTCTAGTCGCCCTTCGTCAGGTGCAACAGCGGGCGTCATTGGGCTTCGTCTGCGGCAGACTCCGGTTCGGCTTCGGTGGCGTCTGCAGAGTCGGGGACCTCGGCAGCAACCTCTTCTGGCGTGCGCGGTGCCGTATAGTGTTCTTCTGCTTCTGCCCCGAGAGGTCGGACTTGAACTTGCAGGTTTACGACTACGTCAGAGAAAAGGCGGACCGAGATGAGGTAGTCGCCAACCGCCCGGATTGGCTCGTGGAGCTCGATGTTGCGGCGGTCCACGGTGATCCCGAACTGGTCGCGGAGCACCTGGGCCAGCTGCGCGGTAGTGACCCGGCCGTGGAGCCGGCCGCGTTCGCCAACCACGACTTCCAGGGTTATGGGCCGGTCCTTGACGCGTTCAGCAACGGCCGCAGCCGCCTCACGGCGCTGCAGGTGCCGTTTGTCAATGGCGTCCCGACGCAATTCAAGGTCTCGCAGCGCCCCGGGCGTCGCCTTGGTGGCTAGACCCCGCGGTATCAAGTAATTGCGTGCGTAGCCGTCGCGCACCTCGACAACGTCGCCCTCATGGCCTACCCTTTCGACATCGGCAAGCAAGATAACTCGCATTGCGACACCTACCCTCACTTCTTTGCAGCCCCGTCGGGCGGCGAGCCAGACACAGAAAACTCCCGACGGAACCCCACAAAGGGTTCGCGGTCGTGTAACAGATCATGCACGCCCAGGCTGAGAAGCCAGTCATCCCCCAACCTGCGGTGAAGGGAGAAATCCAGGTAGCTTTCGTCCGGGTTCCAGAACTCCAGCTCGGCCCGCCAGCCTCGTGGCGAATACCAGTCTATACCAAGACCTGGCTTGTTGGCAAATATCCCGGCGCGGAGTGTCCACGGCCCACCTAACACGAATCCTCGCTGCAGGTTCGTGCGCTCCCGATCGCCAAGGTCCACCATGCCCAGCCGCCAGAAATGCTTCGTCTCGGCTCCGTAGTAAAAATCCAAGTCCACGTCCATCCCCAGCCCTGAGTGGCGCAGGCCGTAAATGTCCAACAACCCTGTTGTGCGCTCCGGCCTGATGGAGCTGACCGCTTCTGAGAGCCGGTCCATAGTGCGGTCCACACGATCGAGGCTGGAGGAAGCTTTGCGGGCGACTTCGGCTCCTTCAACGGACGCTTGCCGCAGGTTGTGCACCGTAGCCCTCAAGTCTTCGGTAAAAGTCGGGTCGGTCAGGACTTTGCGCAGGTGCTCCGTAGTCTCCTCAAGACTCTTCATCGTCTCGCGCAAGCTGGCCGCCGACGCCTTCACGTCCGCCTGGAATGCCTCATCGCCGACGAGCTTTTCCGCCTGCTCGGTCAGGCGGGTCAGGTGCTCGCTGCTTCGCGCGAGATTCTGCGTCAGGGTGTCAAACCTCTCCCGGGTCTCAGGAGAAGCGAGCAGGTCACGGACTGCCTCGGCTGCTTCGCGCGCGGATGCTGTAGCTTCGCGCAGGTGAAGCCCTGTGGCTTCCAGGTTGACCGGAAGCGTCGAGGTGGCTACGAAACGCTGCGCTACTGCGGCCGTCTCACGCACGCTGGCTGCCGCTGCGCGCAAGTCTCGCAGCATTGCCACAACTTCAGGCCTCCCGGCGCGGGCGGTGGCGTTCAGGGTCGCTGCCAGTCGCTCCGCCTGCAAGGCTGCCCGGTTAGCCGCGCGCGTCATGCTGGAGAGATTGCGCAGTATCTGCCGCACCAGTTTTTCCTGTTCGACGCCCAGGTAGGTAGCTTCCGCGCGGTCGGCCAGATGCTCGATTCGCCGGCGCAAGGTATCCCCCAGCTCCGGCATATCTTCCTTCAGCGCGTCAGCCATCTCGTCCAGCGCAGCCATGCCCTTAAGTCCTTCGCCAGACACCTCCTGGCCCGGCTGCAATAGGCCAGCAGGCCCTTTGTCCACCTTTTCCTTCCGCGGCGGGTCAACGGAGACGTAGCGGACACCTAAGAGGCCCCCCTGGCCGATGGAGAAACGATAGTTGGCAGGGATGGTGTACCGCTTATGAATGGCAAGGGTGATGACGGCCGGCTGGCCGGGCCAGTTTTGCTCATCCGGGCGCAGGGACACATCGGCCACTGTGCCAATCTTCACTCCAGCCATCATCACGTCAGAGCCTGGCTCGATTGTTCCGGCGTCGGCGAAGCGCACGTACAAGTGGTAAGTGCCCATGCGCGCCCAGCAGCCGCCCATGTACAGAGCGACACCCGTCGCCACCACCACCAGCACCACGAAAACTCCGCCGACCTTCGCCTCGTTGCTCAATTCGCACACCCTTACACGGCAATGGGGCCCTCAGGCTGGCCCTCCACAAACTGTCGCACCAGCGGGTCACTCGACTCTCGCAAGGCCTCGGGCGTGTCTATCGCTACGATGTGCCCCTGGTGGATCATCATCACCAGGTCACACAGCGCAAACAGCTCCTCAACTTCGTGTGTCACAATTACCGACGTCATGCCGGCTTCCCGCGATAAGGAAGCGATGTACTGGTCCAGCACGGCAGTTGTGATTGGGTCGAGGCCGGCGCTCGGCTCGTCGTAGAGCATGATTTCGGGCTTTAGGACCAGCGCGCGCGCTATGCCCACCCGCTTGCGCATTCCGCCGGAAAGCTGGGCAGGGTACAGGTCCTCTGTGCCAGCCATTCCGACCCGCTGCAAGGCCGCCGTTACTTCTGCACGGATTTCTTCTTCGGATAGAGTAGTATGCCTGCGCAGCCCAAAGGCTACGTTGTCCGCCACGGTCATCGAGTCAAACAGGGCGGCGTACTGAAAGCACATCCCCATCTTGCGTCGCACCGCGGTAAGCTCGCGCTCGGAAAGTCCCACGATGGACACGCCGTCAATGATGATATCCCCGGCCGTCGGGCGTACCAGGCCCATGAGGTTCTTCAGCAGCGTGCTCTTGCCCGTACCCGACATGCCCATCACGCCAAAGCACGACCCGCGGGGAATAGAGAAGGTAAGGCCGTCGAGGACCCGGCGGCCTGCAATCGCGTAGACGAGATCGCGCACCTCAACGATAGCTTCGTTGGCTTTCATCCGCGCCCCGCGCCCGAGGCCTCCCACGGCTATCCCGGATACAGTATCGCCGTGAGTACTACGTCCGCCACGTATACCAGCACTATGCAGTATACCACAGACCGCGTGGTGGCACGGCCAACCTCTTCAGACTGCGGCCGGCAAGTTATCCCCTCGAAACAGCACACGAGGGCTATAATCATGCCAAACACAACGGTCTTCAGCACCCCAGCGATCACCGTCCAGGCTTCCAGGTGGGACGGAATAGCATTGAAGTAGACGGCTTCATTTATTTGTGGTGTGATAGCTGCCATCACGTAGCCGCCAAGGACGCCAATTACGTCACCGAGGAAAGTGAGCACCGGCAGCATTGCCACGGCCGCCAGATAACGCGGAACGACCAGATACTCGACGGGGTCGGTGGCCAGGGCACGTAGAGCGTCAATCTGCTCGGTGACTTTCATGGTACCCAGCTCGGCGGTCATAGCCGAGCCTGCCCGGGCTGCCACTACAAAAGCCGCCAGTACAGGACCGAGCTCCCGGCACATGGTCTCGGCCACAAGCCAGCCTGCGTAGGGGCTGACGCCTAGCTGGCCCGCCTGCACTGCCACATGGTAGCCAAGCACCATGCCCGACAGCAGGGTCGTCGCAGCCACCACCGGCAACGACGCCACCCCAACCGCCGCCATCTGCGCTACCGTCAGTGCTCTCTCAATCCGCAGCCGGAGGATTAGCGATAGCGTCACGAGGTGCAGCACAACCAGCCTGCCGAGGTAGGAAAGTGTCGAGCCCACCCGGCCCAGGAAGCCCCTGGGCAGGACCTCCTCGTGCTGCAGGGATAGATGAAGGGGATCCAGCACACCGCCATTATATGAGCAGCCCAACCTTGCGTCAAAATCGGGGCACGCCCCCTTTCGCACAGGCGTCCGGCGGCAGCGCGACTGGCTGCTACGCGTGAGGGCCAGTGGTCTCTTTCCTATGGGCATCCGGGAGGGCAGCTGCAAGAGACCCGGCCGGGAGGCAACAAGAACCTCTTTTGACGAAAACACTTTTGGTGAGTGTTGCAAAAATTGCCTCGACGTAGCCGCCAGGCCGTGTACGGCACAGGTTTGGGCCCCGCAACTAAGACCGCAGGGACGCGACTCAATCGTCAAGCTGTGGTTTTGCAACAGTCAACCAAGAGTTCTGTTGTTGGCATTGCCCGCAGGCGGCGAAACCTCTAAGCACCGCTGTGTCTGGGGGAACCCTTTGGTGACTGTTCCAAAAGTCGTCGCAGCGAACTTGACAAGTGAGCACAGATAAAAGGGAGTATTCAGCTTACTCAGGATTTTGTTTCAGGCAGGAAAGGGCAAGGCCTGGAGAATCACCTTGGTGGTCTATGCAAAACCCAGTGTTGACTCACAGATAGCCGCAAAAGTGTATAAACTCGTGTGTCTCACCTTTTGCCTCGGGGCGCATCTCCCAGGCGCTGCAGAAACTTTTGCACCAGCATCCTTAGAAAATCGAATACTCCCCAGATAAAAGGTCGGGCGCACGGCGTTGTACATGCTCCTCACCCTGGATAAGCCAGCCCCAGCTTTTGCGACAGCTCCCAAAAGGATTGGGCGGTCTGGCCGGCGAACACGAACCCGGTGGATACAGTGTCCGTCTCGACGCTGGTACAGAGCACAATGCCGAAGAGGTGGAGTGACGTGCTGCAAAGCTTGCGCGTGAGCTTGCGAGTGACCCTGTGTTTGAGCCGGTGTCTGGTTGCGTTCACCGCTGCCTGCGGGTTTCTCGGCCAAAGGGCAGCAGCCCAGGAGCTTCCCCGTAACATCGCGCTGGGCAAGCCTTACACCCTCAGTCCCGCACCCAACTACCAGCATTGCACTGACCCGGACGACGCAATCCAGCTTACAGATGGCCAGTACGTCGAGGGCTACTTCTGGACGCAAAAAGGCACGGTTGGCTGGGCGGGCGGCGGCAGGAAGTTCATCACGCTAGACCTGGGCGAGGTGCGGCCAATAAGCGGGATTTCCTTTGACACAGCGGCAGGCGTGGCCGAGGTCGGGTGGCCTGCGAGCATCCTGATCTACCTCAGCGACGACGGCCAGCTCTGGCATTGTGTTGGTGACCTTATGGAGATGGTCTCGCGTGAAACACTGCCGCCTTACGGCGAATACGCCCGCAGGAAGCTCACGGCCATGGGCTGGCGTGTCCACGGCCGGTACGTCCAGCTAGCCGTCGAGCTGGGCGGGTGGTATGGCTTTGTTGACGAAATCGAGGTCTACGAAGGCGAGGCGGCGGCGCTTGGCGAACCTCTTCCAGGCGAGCCGGTGGAAGACGTGCCAGCACACCTGACGCTTATGGCCTTCAATGCGCTGCTCCGAGAGCAGTTAAGGCGCGACCTGCAGGCCGTGCGGGAAGACATCCAGGCACCGGGGGTAGAAGAGCAGCAGCGGCGTGAACTATCGGCCCGCGCCGAGGCCATCGCGCAGCGCATTGGCCAAGCTCCGCTTGTCAGGCCAGAGGGTTTCCGGGCGGTCCTCCCCATGACAGACCTTGAGCGCGAGATTTTTGCTCTCCAGGCTGAGGTCTGGCGTGCCCAGGGCAAGCCCCTGCTGCGCGTGTGGCATTGTCATCGCTATGACCATCTTTCCCCGTCCGCCGAGCCGGGAGACGGAGAAAAAACCGCCGACGGTGCCAAAGCTGGCGACGCCGCCGAAAGGTATACCAGCGCCCAGCCGGCCCGTATCTCAGTGCGCATGATGAACGGCGAGGTGCGCGCCGACGTGGTCAATTTCACCAACGCTGCTTCCCAACCCGCGCAGCTCCGTCTGCGGATTGAGGGCTTGCCGGGTGGCGTCAATCCTGATTACGTCACTGTGCACGAAGTGCTCCATGTGGGCACGAGAAACTTCGACCGCGGGACGGTGGCGGCCGCGCTGGTGGAAGCACAGCGCGACGGGGAAGGCTGGACCATCACCGTGCCCAGCGGCATGACCAGCCAGGCCTGGGTAGAGTTCAAGCCGCGCACTGCGCCTGCCGGCGAGCACACGGGAAGACTTGTTGTACAGCCAGCCAGCGGACAGCCCGTAAACGTGCCCCTCCAGCTTATCATCTCGCCCATTAAGTTCCCGACGGAGCAAACTCTGCTGGTGGGCGGGTGGTGCTATACTGACGGCGCTGGGGCCTATGGCGTGACGCCGCAGAACCGGGAGGCCTTCATCAGCTTCTTGCGCGAGCATGGTGTAAATGCACCCTGGGCCACGTCGGCAGCGATGCCCGAAGGCGAATATGATGCGGACGGCAACATGACCCGCCAGCCCGACACCGCGCGCTTCGACGAGTGGGTGAGCAAGTGGCCGGACGCCCGCCTGTACATGGTTTTCCTTGCCAAGGGCGACTCCATCGCCGGCCACAAAATGGGTACGCCCAGCTTTGAAAAGGCCGTCGGCCAGTGGGCCCGTTTCTGGGCTGACCACGTCCGCACCCTCGGCCTCAAACCTTCCCAGGTTGGCTTTCTCGTCTACGATGAACCAAGCGATGCCACCGGCTACGCCATCAATGAGGCCTGGGCTAGGGCTATCCATGCCGCCGAGCCGGACTTCAAGCTTTTCGTTGACCCGATCCCCCGGTCACCTGAAGGCATGGACTCCATGATTGACGCCATGGACATTCTTTGCCCAAACCGTATCATCTGGCTTGAGCAGGACTGGATGAGCAGCTACTACGCCGCCCAACGGGAGAAGGGAAAGGAACTCTGGTTTTATTCCTGCTCTGGACCAACGAGAAGCTTCGACCCCTACTCCTACTATCTTCTGCAAGCATGGCACGCCTTTGCGGTTGGAGCTACCGGGTCATGCTTTTGGGCCTTTGGCGACACGGGTGGCGTCTCGCCCTGGAACGACTATGTAGGCGCCGGCGCCGGCCCATACTGTCCGCTGTACCTGGACGAAACAAGCGTCACCTCAGCCAAGTGGATGGAAGCCATCCGCGAAGGTATCCAGGACTACGAGTATCTGACCATGCTGCGGCGCTGGGTAGACGACCACGTCGTGGAGGCTACTGGCCGGCCAGCCCGGGCTCTGAGCGTATTGGGGGCGGCAGTTAAGCAGGTGCTGGCCACCCAGGAAGGGACCAACTTCCGCTGGGACAGGGCGGTGGACCGGGCCACCGCCGACCGCGCCCGCGCCCAAGTGCTGGATGCGCTCGAAGCGCTTGCGTTCTGAGGCTGGCCAGGTTGGGGCGCGTCCTGCAGTTTGGCGCGAGACCGGTTGAGGCCCTGAAACTGGACGACGGAGGTCTTGCTGCGGACCATAGCCACTGGCGTGAAACTAACATGATAGAGCTGGGCAGGGCGGCTCCGGGAATAACTCTTTTCCAGGCAGGCTCCTGCAAAAGATGAATTTAGCCGGCCCAGAGCGAAGAAGCTGGGCGAGTCGGCGCGCCTGGCCGTATACCCGTAAGGGGGTGCTGCAAGCCACGAAGCGACTGTTGCAATAGTCTGCCGGGGGTTTATGCCAAGGAAAGGCCCGCTTTGACCCGGGCATTGGGGCT
>JANZZA010000501.1 GCA_026419655.1 Armatimonadota bacterium
AAGTTCCCCCCACGCCAGAAAACCACCAGACTCCTCGATATTCTCTGGAGCGTTGGCCGCACCGGTGTCATCACTCCTGTCGCCATCTTAGAACCCGTCAATATCGGCGGCGTCACCGTCAGCCGCGCCACCCTGCATAACCTCGATGAACTTGCACGCAAGGACGTGCGCATTGGCGACTATGTTCTCGTCCAGCGCGCCGGCGACGTCATTCCCCAGGTCGTCATGCCCATCAAGGACCGCCGCACAGGTAAGGAAAAGCCCCCCAGAACGCCCGAGACCTGTCCCGTCTGTGGCGGCGAGACGGTGCGATTCGAGGGTGAACCCTTCCTGCGTTGCACGAATCTCGACTGTCCAGCCCAGCTCAAGGGACACATTGAACATTTTGCCTCCAAGCTCGGCATGGATATTGAGGGGCTCGGTGAGAAGTTGGTCGAGCAACTGGTGGACAGGGGCCTAGTCAAGCGCCTGCCGGACCTTTATGACCTTACCGTGGAGCAGCTTGCGGCTCTTGAACGGATGGGCCCCAAGTCGGCACAAAACCTTGTCTCGGCGCTCCAGGCCAGCAAGAAAACTACCCTGCCTCGTTTTCTGTATGCCCTGGGCATTCCCCACGTCGGCGAGGGAGTCGCGCGAGCGCTGGCTCAGCATTTTGGCAGTCTGGAGGCGTTGATGGACGCTTCCGAGGAAGAGCTGCTGAAGGTCCCCGGCATAGGCGCGGAAATCGCTCGTTCGATCCACGAGTTTTTCAGTGAACCCACCAACCGAAGGACTGTCCTTGACCTGCTGGCTCGTGGGCTGGTCGTGGAAGGTGCTGCTGTACGGCCTGTGAGTGATGAATTAGCCGGCAAAACTTTCGTGTTCACGGGCGGCCTGCAAAGCTTCACGCGCGACCAGGCCAGCAAGCTTGTGCTCGAGCGAGGCGGCAAAGTGACCGACTCGGTGTCGCGCAAGACGGACTATGTCGTGGCAGGCTCCGACCCTGGCTCGAAGCTTCAGAAAGCCCGCGACCTCGGCGTCACTGTCCTCGACGAGGAGAGCTTCAAACGCCTGCTTGGGCTTGAGTAGGATATTTTCCGCTGGCTGCTTGTTCCTCAGGTGGGTGTTGCAAAACTCGTCTCGGCGTAGTTCTCAGTCCGTGTGCGGCGCTACCATGCTTCGCGTCTGTGTCGGGGGCAGCCAGCCTTGTTGTCCCCTGGGGCCGACGGCAGTTAGCTGCTTCGCTCTTTTGTTCGCAGCCGATGGCAGGAAGCGGCCGTAGCGCGGCGAAATAGGCCCTGCAATGGTTTACTGGGCGCGCTGGCGCAGACCGCAACTTATCCTTCTTAAGTTAGCGTGCTGGGCTGCATGTGTCTGGGCGCAGGAGCCGTCCCCGCCACCCTCGCAGCAGAACGATTTACTTTTCCCATTCTCGACGGCACTTCTTGGCGCTAGCGGCCGGGAGACTGCGCAACTGAAAGTCCTTCTGGAGCGTTTGGATGATGTGGCCCGAGCCGACGTGGTCGTGTCTCGTCAGAAGAATGGTCTGCCCAAGGCCCTAATCATCCTTACGTGGCGGGCTGGGCGACCGTCGCCAACCGCGGCGGCCTGGGCTGCTGAGCTTGCCCTCCGCGTAGTCCGCGACCTTTCGCCCGGAAGCCTTACGGTCGCGGATACGTCGGGGCGGGTTTGGTATGGTCAGCAGGTGACGGTGCCTGCGGCACAAGCCGAGTCAAATGGTGCGCCCTTGTGGCTGGGAGTGCTTTTTGGATTTCTTGTCGCGACGACAGGAGCATTGCTGGCCTTCTGGTGGCAGCGCCGCCGCCAGGTGCCCCAGAGGGCAGTTGAAGGCCAGCAACTCGCCTTGCCAGCGCGTCGGGCTTCAGCGCTGCTGCGGCGGTCGTCGCCCGGCGTACGTGGGGCTTTGCTTGCCATGCTCTCGCCGGAAGTGCGGAGAGCAGTGCAGCCGCGGGTCGGCAAGCGGGTTGACTTGCCCGCTAGGGCGCCGGCACCTGAAGTCCTGGTCGCCGTCCTCTCGGCGCTCGAGGCCGACGAAAAGGGGGACGGTCGGTGACTCGCGACGGGCTCCCGCCACAGGGTGGTCTGTTGAAGCCGGAGGACGTCCCGGCTGCGGCGCAGTGGCCCCAGCCGCAGCCCCAGCCCGAGCCTGTTTCTGCGCCGACCTCTCCGTCGGGCGCAAATATTGCGGTCTTGGCGCGCCGTGTCGCGGAGGCCCTGGATGCGGCGATGGACCAGCTGGTGGCTTATGCAACGGAGCTGGCTCTTGTGGGCGCCCAAGCCATTGTCGGGCGCACTGTTGCAGTTGATCCGCGCGTCGTGGAGAACTCGATGCGCCAGGCGCTCCAGCAGCTGGCTGGTCACATCAGTGTAGAGTTTCGTGTCAACCCATCTGACGAGACCGTCGCCCGCGAGCTGCTGTCGGCCTTGCGCTGCGGCCCCCGTGCTTCCGTAGTGGCCGACGAGACAGTGGCCCCCGGCGGCTGTCTGGCAGTCACCGAATTGGGTGAGATTGACGCCACCCTTGACAGCCAGATGCGGCGGCTC
Organism: Armatimonadota bacterium; assembly: GCA_026419655.1. Lineage (GTDB taxonomy): Bacteria > Armatimonadota > Zipacnadia > Zipacnadales > FEN-943 > JANZZA01. The sequence goes on from JANZZA010000501.1 coordinate 2,545, forward strand.
GGGGAAATCTTCGGCAGCGGTGGTGCACATTGAGGACTGCTTCGGAGGTCGCTGCGCGGCGGGCGGCCATGCGGGCTCGCCTGGCCGCTGTCCGATGTGTGAGGCCGCGAGGCGTGCTGGTCTCGCTGTCCGGTTGGCTGGCGCGGACGGGCCCCATGTTGGTGCAGCCCAACGAGGGTGTGCTGGTGCAGGGGCTCAGACGAGGATGGCATCCGGCCCTGGCTGTTGCTGCTGACGCCGAAGGGACCCAATTGTTGCTCCTCGATGGTCTTACGGACGTGAGGCCAGGATTGCAGGCCGAAGGGTTGGGCGAGGTCTTGTCGGTGCCTGCCGGGCGAGAGCTCCTTGGGCGAGTCCTGGACCCTCTTGGCCGGCCCCTGGACGACGGCCCGCTGCCAGTTTGTCAGAGCGCCCGGCCAGTCTTCGCCGCTGCCCCAGCGCTCACTCGGCGGCGAGGCACCCCAAAGCCCTTTTGGACTGGAGTCCGTGCGCTGGACGCCTTTTTTGTATCAGCCCGCGGCCAGCGCCTGGGCATACTTGGCCCAGCCGGCACCGGGAAAACTACTCTGCTGCACATGATTGCCCGTGGCTGCCAAGCGGACGTCATTGTCCTGGCTCTGGTCGGAGAGCGGGGCCGTGAGGTAGTGGAGGCTGCTGATGTTCTTTCCGGCAAACCCGCTATCCTCATAGCCACCCAGCCGCAGGATCCGCCTGGCCTCCGCTTCCTTACCGCTTTGTCGGCTACCGCTATTGCTGAGCACTTCCGCGACGCGGGCTTGAATGTCCTTCTTGCCGTCGACTCGCTTACTCGCCTGGCCTACGCCCAGCGTGAAATAGGTCTTGCCATGGGTGAACTACCGGCGACCCGTGGTTATCCGCCATCGGTTTTTGGTTTGCTTCCCCAGCTCGTCGAGCGAGCGGGCCCCGCAGGTGACGGCAGCATCACGGCCTTCTATACCATTCTTACCGAGGCCGAAGACGTCGTTGACCCGGTGGCCGAGGTTGCTATGGCAAGCCTTGATGGGCAGGTTGTACTCTCCCGCCGGCTTGCCAACGAAGCTTTGTATCCGGCGGTGGATCTGGTGAGAAGTCTCTCGCGGCTCATGCCGACCGTCGTAGACGCAGACCACCAGGCTGCTGCGGTGGAGCTCCGGCGCCTGGCTCAAGTTCAGGAGCAGGCCCAGGACCTTTTGGATGTGGGTTTGCATCGGCCCGGTGCGAATCCGGCTCTTGACCGGGCCATGCGGGTGCTTCCTGCGGTGAAGGATTTCGTGGCCCAGCCAGCCGCAGAGTTGGCGGCACCGGCTGCGACGCGGGACCGCCTGTTAGCTCTGGCAGCCCAGCCGTGAATGGCGCACGGCAGAGCGGCCCTGGCCGCGAGAGGATTTTGCGGCTGAAGCCGCGGCAGGTAGGCTGGCATAAAGGAGCATCATCTTGGCTGACTTTGCCCGTCTAGCGCACATTCTGTCAGTACGGCGGGAGACGTGGAGGCTTCGGGTTGAGGCCCTAGCGCGCGATTACGAGGCGGCAGCCAAAGAAGCCCGGGAGCTGGCAGTCATGCCGCCGTTACATGCAGCAGCGCTGGCCGTTTGGATGAGGACCGAGGCTGCGCGCTGGTGCCGGCTCGCTGAGATTGAAGAGCGTCGTGCCAGGGCGCTCTCGGGCATGGCTGCTGCGGCTCTACGACTGAGACATACCGCAGCCATGGCGCGAGTGGCCGAAGGTCGTGCTATGCAGCAGGCCGTCGAGGCCGCCGGGCAGGCCAATCGTCGCGATGCGAGCGATGTGGAGGCATGGCATGCGGCCCGTTTGAGCCGGCAGCGAGTGGGTGATCTCGTGTAATGGTGGAGCTGTGGAGGCCACCTGACGTGGAGTCTCCCACGGCGTGGCAGATGGCGCAGGCCGGGAAGTACCTGTGCGCCAATGAGGACTCGCTCGCCTTTGACCTGTCGAGGCTGACAGGCGGTGAGGCTGTTGTAGGTTCTATTACGCTTTCGCGAAGAGCCGAGCAGGAGGAACATTTCCAGGCAAACTTGGCGGAAGGCCTGTCGGCCGATTGCGAGCTACTGAGTGCCTTGGTGGCTGCGGCTCTAGGCTACGATGCTCCTGCCGAAGTTGATTTGCAAGGCTGCGTCGAGCGGGCCGTAATTGAGGTCTTGGGTCGCTGCGTCGAGAACTGGCGTTCCAGGATCATAGGGCCGCTGCCGGGAAGTGCTGAGTTCATTGTCGAGGTCTCTTGCGCGTGCCTGGGTGTCCATGGGTGCCTGCGGCTGCCGACAGGTTGGCCGCAGTTGTGGCGTAGCGTTTGTCGCTGGCTGGACGCTCGTGCTCCCAAGCTGGGACCTCTGCTATCGCATATAAGCGTTACGGTGAGTGGACTACTACGTGGCCCAGCGCTGCGGGCTGCTGAGGCGCTTAGCATGAAGGTGGGTGACCTGATTGCGCTGCCGGCAGGTGCTGAGAGGCGGGTAGCGCTGACGGCCCGCGGTTTGCCCGTGGCATTGGGTTCTCTTGGAGTCCTGTCGGAGCACCTTGCTGTGCGGGTCGAACAGGTGGCTGGAGGTACATGCCGAGATGGCGAATGAGTACGCGGGATCAGGTGATGTGGCTGGCCGCGGAAACGAATTGGCGGGCCTTACCGGGCCGCTGGCGCGCATTGCCGCTGCCCTAAGGGTTCCGGTGACGGTGCGGGTGGGCGAGACGGAGATGGCGCTTTCAGAAATTGCCAGCCTTGGGCCTGGGGCGGTGGTAGAGCTGAACAGGCGAGTGGGAGACATGGTGGATGTTCTCGTGGCTGGTACTCTTGTCGCGCGGGGAGAGCTTGTCTCAGTAGAAGGCAGGCTAGGGGTCCGCATAACGGAAATTCTCGCCCAAGGGGATTGAGCAGATGGCCGAGCTGGATGTTTATATGGCTCGTGCTTTCGTGGCGTTGCTGGTGATCGTTTTTCTCGCCATGGTGGCCTGGGTACTGGCTCGGCATCGCCTGTATCCTCAACAGCGGCTGGGCGGCAGGCACCTGGAAGTCGTCGAAAAGTTACCCCTTGGCCCGCGTAGCCGTCTGCTGATAGTGAGGGCTGGCGAGCGAACATTCCTGATTGGGGAGACTCTGCAGTCAGTGTCCTTTCTGACAGAAGTTGATCTTTACTGCCCGGGCGAGTCGCCACAGAGTAAGGGAGACGACGGTGGCAGCGACAGCGGTTCTTAATGCCGACCTGGCTGTTATTGCAGCTCCACCAGCCGGCATCGGTCAGGGACAATTCCTGCTCGCCCTGCTGGCTATTGCCGTTTTCCCTGCCCTGTTGGCCGTAACTACGGCCTTTGCGCGGATTGTCATCGTACTTTTCTTTCTTCGTGCCGGAATGGGAAGCCAGTTCCTGCCGCCAAATGTCGTGGTAATGGGCCTGGCCATGGTGCTCACCTGGTACGTGATGGCGCCGACCGTCTCGGCTCTCTCCCGCGAAGTTGTCGCACCGCTATACCAGGGCCGACTGGCCCCCGACGCAGCGCTCCAGCACAGCCAACGCATCCTTCGGGCCTTTATGCAGCCCCGGCTCTCGTCCGAGGACTATCTACTTCTTGCCAGAGCCCGAAACGCCCCCGCTGATCCGACAAAGGGCCCCTTTGAGTTAGTGGCTGCCGCCTTTGCTCTTACAGAGCTGCGTATCGCTTTTCTGGCTGGCGTGCTGGTCTACCTGCCTTTCCTCGCGATTGATGTGCTCATATATCTCATCATTGGCGCTCTTGGCACGCCAGTCTTCTCGCCGCAGACCTTCGCCCTGCCCGTGAAAGTGGTTTTCTTCGTGGCGGCTGACGGCTGGAGGCTGGTTGTCGGCGCTCTCAGCCAGAGTTATCTGGGCGGGTGATGCAAATGGGTGACCCCAACTGGTGGCTATCTGTCTTTGCGGGCGCTTTGTATCTGGGGCTGCAGGTGGCGCTGCCAGCAGTGCTTTTCATTGCAGCAGGCGGGCTCACAGCCAGCTTCCTGCAGGCGCTGATAGGTTACGGTGACGCTGCTGTTGGGTTCGCATTACGGGCGATTGGCGCAATAGCTGGCGTAATGCTGTTTGGTGGGTGGCTGGCTGGTGTTGTCGGTGGATACTGGCAAGGGGTTGGGCGCCAGCTAACCCAGCTCCTGAGGAGTGGCTTGTGACTGAATTGCTCCTGGGCTGGCTGGCTGCGTCTTTACGACTGTTACCGGCGCTGCTGCTGGCACCGCCGCTTTCCTGGGCTGGTCTACCCGTTTTTGCCAGGGTTGCTGTTGCTGCGGTGCTCGCCCTTGCTGTTGCTCCCTTGCTGACGACCACAGTACCCAACGCTCCAGGTGTCTTGGTGAGTGAAGCGGTTGTGGGCTTCTGGCTGGGCCTCATTGTTGCGTTGCCCTTCTGGGGTCTGCACGTGGCCGGAGCACTGGTCGAGGTCTCCTCGGGTGATGAGGCCCCGGGGGAAGGTCGCTGGAGCGAGGCAATATACTTGCTAGGGGCGGCCGTACTCGTGGCTGTGCGAGGTCACGCCTGGATCCTGGCCGGACTCCTCGGCAGTTACCGTGCTTGGCCGATTGGCACGTCCCCCCTGGCTGCCGGACTGTCGGGCCTATGTGGTGCGGCAACGGAGATGCTTGGTGCCGGCTTGGTGATGGCCCTTCCATTGCTGGGCTTTGCCGCTGTGGCTCAAGTTGGTGCGTCTTTGGCTGCGAGAGCTGGCGGTGACGTTGCTGCCCTGCCCTTGCGGCCGGCCGTCGTTGTGCTGGGAGTCCTCGCCATGTTGCCCCTGGTGGGCGCGACAGTATCCCATGAGCTGCAGGCGGTTCTGGTGTTTCTGGCCACGGGGGCGTCGTAGTGCAGATGAGCGACGAGGGCCTTTATGAACCAACCGAGTGGCACTTGCGGCGGCTGCGCGAGCAGGGGCGGGGGCCGCACAGTGGCGCTGCTCGCGGTGCTGCTGTCCTGGCTGCGGCTTGCCTGTTGGTTTGGGCTGGCGTTACGCTTCTATCCAGGTTTCTCACCACAAGCCTTCCCCTGGCGGGAGTGGATTCTTCAGCGAAGGCTGCGCAACTATTGGCCAAGGTCGCTCGTGTATGGAGTCTGGTGGCGCTTCTGGCCGCGGGGTTAGTCGTTATAATGGCGTTTGCCGCGTGGGCCACTGACGCTCTACTCGCTGGCGTGGCCCACCAGAGGCGCTCGCTAGTTTTGCGAGCACCGCTGCGTTTCGCGGCCCTATGGACATGGTTGGTATCCTCGCTTTTGGGACTTGTGGCACTGGCCATGGGCTGTGTGTGGCTGTGGCGCGTGGTGGTTGCAAATCCAGCCGACCCACCTCAGTTTGCTATTGCTTTCACTCGCTCGGCGGCTGTGGCTATCGGTGCCATTGCCTTGGGCCTCGCCGTGCTTGACGCGGCCGTGGCCCGCGCGGGCTTTATCTCTTCGGCCCGTATGACCCGGGAGCAGTTTCTCGAAGAGCAAAAGGAGACAAGCCCGCCGCCAATGGTCGTCCTGCGGCGGGCACCGCGCATGCGCCGGCGGCGTTAACCTATCGCGAAGCACGCCAAGCTGGCGTGGCAGGCATCGCTTACAGTCTTCTGTAAGTCTTCCGGCGCGGAGGATATACTGAACCTGATGTATTTCCAAGGGGTTTGCGGGTCCGGGGCAGATGGCGGCTGCCCCATTCTCTCTGGGACGGGCAGACTTCTGGCGGCGGGTATGGTTGAGGCAGTCGAAAGCCTGGGGGTATTTCGGTAACGGCTTGTTTCGGAAGGTTTCACTCGGCGGACTGTTCCCAAGGCTGATGTCGGCTTATGGAGGGCAAAGGAAAAGTACAACTTCGTGCCCTTGACCTTTTACTACCATTGTGATTTGTAGACGGCAAAGAGACTTTTCGAGCAGTCTCCTCAGAAAAACCGCCCCTAGAGGGTATCAGCGTGGGGAGCGCCCCCGTCCTCTGGCGCCGGTCTGACGCGGAGCGACGATGAGCTTGCGTCGGTTGCCCTCGCCTTCGGAGTACGTCTCCACGTCGGGGTTATCGCGTAGGGCCAGGTGAATTATGCGGCGTTCGTGGGGCCGCAGGTCGGTCAGTTCGACTGGCTGGCGGGTACGGCGTGCTTTGGCGGCGGCGGCTGCAGCAAGGTTCTCCAAAGTCTCGCGACGCCGCTGGCGGTAGTTCTCAGCATCAAGTATGACTCGGGCGCCTCGGGTTACGCTCTTGTTCGCCGCTGCGGCTGTCAGTAGTTGAATAGCGTCCAGGGTAGAGCCGTAGCGACCTATGAGCAGGCCCAGGTCCGCTCCGACCAGCTCTATTTGCACTTCGTCGGACCCCGTGTAGCGCAATGCCACCTCCGCTTCGATGCCCATCAACTGGACAAATCCTTCCAGGAACTCTCGTGCCTTTTTGGCCACCTCTAGGTTCGGCTCGTCCAGCTCTTCCTCTTCGTAGTCCTCGTCAGACGCCCCACGTGGCTGGGACGGTGTGCCAGAGTCTGAAGGCACAGCATCCTCCTCTTCCTCGTAGTCCTCGTCTGTGGCTGAAAGGCTATATCGGGACAGGTCCAGTTCGGACGCTTCAGTCCGTGCAGGGGCTTCCTCAGCTTTGACTTCCTCGGAACGTGGAGAGAAGGCATCCTCGCGGAGCCGAGCGCGAACTTTATAGGTGCCCCCCAGCTCTCCTTCAGTCTCACGCGGTTCCTCGACGATTTCTATCTCGATCTTGTCCTCGGACACGCCTAACTGAAAGGCGGCTATCCTTCGGCCTTCGTCTATGGTTTTGGCGCGTATTTCTATCTCATGCATCTTGCTCATCCTCTGTATAAGCTTGCAGCCACGCCACCGTCGCTATCTGCCTTTGCGCTTCCGCGCAGCGGGCTTGCCTCTTCTTTGCGGGGTTTCTGCGGCGGGTTTGGGTCTGTTAGACCCGGGATCAGGGCTCGGGCTAGGCCGTTCTTGTTGCTGCCTCTGCGCAGCCTGCTGGCTCGCTCGCATCATTGCTTCCATGAAGCGGCTGCGGCGAGGGCGTTTCGTGGGCGTTTCCCCACGGGCCTCGCGCCGCCGGACCTGGTAGCGGAAAAGCCATTGCTCGCCGAAATAGAACAGGTTGCTCGCCAGCCAGTAGAGGATGAACGCCGACGGCAGCGTCTTGAAGAAAAAGAAAAACATCAGCGGCATCATCCAGGTCATCATCTGTTGCTGCTGGCGCTGGCGTTCGTCGGTTGGCATTGGCTGCATGCGGTTGGCCATCTGCTGGAAGACGACCATGGATGCCGTGTATCCGATAAGCAGCGGCAAATCTGGAAGGGCCATGTTCCGCACCCACAGGAACTGGCTTTGCGAAAACCGGACAATATAACCGCGGATGCCCTGGTACACGAAAATCAAGATGGGCATCTGGATTAGCATGGGCCAGCAGCCGCCGAAGGGATTCACCCCATGCTCC
>JANZZA010000520.1 GCA_026419655.1 Armatimonadota bacterium
TCTCAGGGCCTTGTCCTCATGACCATGAGCAACGGCGTGCGGGCATTCTACGAGGGCGCCAAGACCAATGCCGTGGGCCTCAACGGCTGGGGGCAGGAATACATCCGCGCCGAATGCGAGCTTGCGACCCTGGTGCTGAGCCGTCGCCGCCTGGAGCGTTTCCCCTACGCCCCTTCAGGAAGCTGGGCCACTGCAACCGAAGGCCACGGCGAAGAAATCCCGCTGCTACAGCAGCCCAAGTGGGCCAATACGTGGCTCATAGAGAAATTTGTGCGCTGGCTTGACGGCGGCCCGCCAATGGAGACGAATGTCGCGGACAATCTCCAGAGCGTGGCCCTTGTTTTCGCGGCCATCGAATCCAGCCGCACCGGCCAGCCGGTCCGCGTCCAGGAGTTCCTTTCCGCCAGCCGGGGAAGTGCCGAGTATTGACTCAGCTCAGGATGCGCCGGGTTCTGGCCGCTAGCGAAGCCTGAGGACAGGACGGCGGCTGGGCTGCAACTCGGAGCGGACCGGCCTCGTGGCGCCCTGCAGGTGCCCAGTGCCAATGTGCTCGGCCAGAGACTAAGTCAACGACGGTCTACCGCGGATGATTTAGGGCTGGCGAGCACCAGCTATTGTGGCCCGGGACCTGGCGAACGGCCAGCGGCCCAGCGGGAAGCTTTCGCGCTAACACGGTGCCAGCGTACCCGCCCCGTGGAGCTCAAGGCGCGACACCTGGCGCGGTGGGCCTTCTTTCTATGACAGCCCCTGGCTATCCTGCCTCGTCGTGTATCCTTGTGACAAGTACCCAGTCCACGAGTAGTACACCGATTCCGCCCACTGTAAGAGAGCATCCGCCGCCGGCGCCATGGTTGGAGGTAGTAGCATGGACCACGGGTTGTCCATCGAGATAACCGCGCATAGAGGTTCCACTTGTGCGCAGCTCAACTATATGCCACCCTGGCCCCCCCACAGGGCCAACGGGATGCCCTAGGGTGGTCCATTCCCCCGGCACGTGCCACTCGACTAAGTTGCACCAGTCTGGCCCGACGTTCATTTCGATATTCGGTGTTCCGGGGCGCCGCCCACCAATAGTGACAGTACAGTCCCCAGAAACGAGGCGGTATCGCACTACTATTCTGTTGTCTGGATGCCACCGCGGCACATCGGCATCAAACAGTTTTATTGTGACCCACACCGGCTCATCGGGACCAAGTTCGTATCGCAGCAAATCTGGTTCGAGTATAGACCACTTCCACTTGTCAACGTTCGCGCCCCACAACTGGTCCTGTGACGGCAATGTTCGAAAGTCGTTCCACCACAGCAATGGGGCCTGCTTCGCCAGCGCAGGTTCAAGCTTCGCGGCAGCATGGAAGGCGGAGTTTGCGAGGTCCAACTCATCCAAGTAATAAGAAGCCAAACCGAGGCAGAACTGCCCCAGCGCGAACTCCGGAGCAATGCTCACGGTCTCTCGGAAGCAATTCCTAGCCATAACAAGGTAGGCTCGCTTGTTTCTGGAGTATCCGATCCGCAGCTTCTGCAGACCAGTTTCGAATGCCCTAACCACCTCTTCCTCCTTTGCTTGGGAGAGCATCTGCTGTATTTGAGAAGCAGAGGGAAGCAAGGCTACTAGCTGGTCGTCCGCCCTCTTTTGTTCTGGTGTTGCCTCCGGCGGCACGGTGCTCTCAACTACTGACCCAACTGGTTGCGGTTGCAGTGGAGGAGTAGCAAGACGTACAGCTCTCTCCATGTCTCCTTTGTCGAAGTGCACAATCGGCGGATCGGCTCCCTTGCGCGTTATCTTTACTTCGCGCGGAATCCCGAGATTACCAGTCCGGAGCTCTAAGAGGTGTGTTCCGGCCCCCAGTTGCACGGTCGTCATTCCATCCTGGAGGTCTGTCGGCTGGCCGTCCACGAATAATTTGGAGTCCGGAATGTCCGATACCACGGTCACTTGTGCCTTCGCCCTCAGGACGGACAAATCGGGGTCGGGTATGGTGCTCACCACCTCGTCCAGTAAGCGAGCTTTGTTCATCCGTTCGATGCCGAAGTCCACGCCTTCCGGTTCTTCCTCAACTTGGACGTAGCGCAGCCCGTAGGGGGCGTCCACCCTCGCATAGGATAGCTCTTTTTCGGCGCGGACTATGATAGCTGTGGCCAGGGGCACATCTCTGGTGCCAAGGACTTCGCCGGTGAGCGGGTGCACAACCGCGTCGCCGCCCGAAACTATTTCAACCTTCCGCCCCTCGGCAGCGCCTTGGGCTGTGCCGAGATCAAGCACCAGAAGCGGGAACTTACCGGGTTCCGGGAAGCAGTCCAGCACATACCCTCGCTCTTTCACCAGCGCAGCCACGAGCCTTCGGGCTAGCCAGGCGGTAGCCTCGTCCATCCACAACGGCTCGGCAGGGATGAGCATATTCTCAGCGGCCGCAACCGTGCCATCGGCGACCGAGACTATCCGAGCCGCAACCTCATAGCCATAAGCAGACTCTGCCCAACTGCCAACCACTATGGCTTGCACGCCCAGTGCGCTTCCGAACTCTTTAGCTTCCTCGCCCAAAAGCGCCGTGCCGCTGGCGATTTTTCGCTCAGCCAGTACCTGGTACAGCCGCGCACGCTCCACTACTTCGAAACGCCCTGTTTTAACGATGTGGGCAGTCAGCAGTTCAGCAATAGTGCGGCCGGGATGGTAGCCCAGAGTAGAGTAAGTGCCAGAGAGAGCCGATGGGGAAGATATAGTAAAGTCGGTCACGGCGAGCCGCATTCGTGGAGATCCCTCGTCGCCGTAGCAAACACCACCCAGCCATACTATCGCGGAGAGCACACGACCTAACCATTGCCGCCGCATGTGTCATGCAATCCTCCGGAAGATGTTAATGCTCGTGACAATTATAGACCCGTGATACGACCAGTTGCAATCGACAAGACCGCCATCATCTATCTCCAGGGGGGAGCAAGCGCAGGGAAAACGTATCAGGGTAACATGGGAAACGATGGCACATGCGCACAATCAGGCGGAGGCACGATCCGACCGCAACAACACGTGTGAGGGGAATTGGTCAGGCACCGGAACTGCAGCGGCACGTTGGAGAAGCCAGGCGCTGCGGAGACACTGAGTGCGCGGAGCAAAAGCGCTCTCGACCGTACAGGGAAGAGGTTTGGAAAGGGGGCTGCGGACCAGCCCCCTTTCAAAGGGTCCGCCCATGGCAGGAAAGCCCGCCTTTAGGCAAGAAGCGAGCTTTGCTCTAGCCCCAGTAAATGCTCATGCTCCCTCACGGAGATGCGCCAGCCCCGTCCTGTGCGCCAAAGCCCGACGGCGGCTTCTCCCGCGGCAAGAATGAGAATGTTTGGGAAAGAGACTTGGAGGGGCTCCCTTTTAAAGGTGACTGTTGCAAAACCATAGTTTCGCGACTGTGCCGTGCGCATGCAGCGCAACTTGTGTGCGCAAACCTGTAGCCTATGCGGACTGGCAGTTACGTCAAGGCGGGTTTTCCAGCAGTCAGTAAGGGGGTTTGCCCAGAGCGTGTTGCAGAAGTCGGTTTTGGCTTATCTAAAGTGAGGAAGGTGTACAACGTTGTGCGTCCGACCTCTTATCGGCAATCCCGTCTGGGGGCCAGGAAAGCGAGTTTTCCAAAAGTCTACCCCCAGAGGAACCTATTCAGTTCACTAAGGTGACCGTTGCGAAACTCGCCCCGACGTAGTCACCGGTCCGGTCACGGCACAGGGTTGCGGCCGCACGCTGTACTGTACGGACCGGATTGAGTCATGAAAAAAACGGTTTTGCAACGGTCTCCTAAGGATTTTGCTTCAGGCAGGAAAGAGTAAGGCCCGGAGTATCACCTTGGTGGTCTGTCCGAAAACCCGGTGTTGGCTTATGCGGGGTCACAAAAGTGTGTGCAGTTGTGTGGCCCACCTCTTACCTGGGAGCGCATATCCGAGGGGCTGCACAAACTTTTGCAACAGTCTCTTCAGAAGGCAGAACCCTCCCACCAGAGGGAGCTGTGCTTCAAACCGACTGCTCAAAGGCATAGGCCACGCGCAGGATGATGTCTTCCTCGAAGGGGCGGCCCATTATCTGAAGGCCCACCGGCAGGCCGTCTACTTCGCCGCAAGGAACAGAGATGGCCGGAATACCAGCAAGATTTACGGGTATGGTGCAGATGTCGGCCAGTTTCATCTGGAGGGGGTCGCCGGCCCTTTCCCCTATCTTGAAGGCCACCGTTGGCGATGTAGGCGACAGCAGGACGTCATACTTCTCAAAGGCGCGGTCGAAGTCGGCTTTTATTAGCGTGCGGACTTTGAGGGCCTTCAGATAGTACGCATCATAATAGCCAGCGCTGAGGGCATAGGTGCCGAGCATTATGCGCAGGCGGACTTCTGGCCCGAAGCCCTCAGCGCGGGTTTTGGCGAAAAGGTCGTAAATGTCAGATACCGGCTCGCGGGTGCGGTGGCCATAGCGAACGCCATCGTAGCGGGCGAGATTTGAGGCTGCCTCGGCCGGCGCGATAATGTAGTAAACTGGAAGGCTATAGTCAATGTTCGGCATCTGGACCTCTTCGACGGCAAGGCCCAGAGACGCAAGCTGGTCAATGGCCCGGCGCACCACGTCTCGCACGGCCGGGTCAATGCCCTCGCCGAGAAGCTGGACCGGCACGCCCGCGCGCAGTCCGTCAAGGCCACGGTCTAATTCGGCCACATAGTCTGGCACTGGCAGGCTAGCGGAAGTATCGTCCCTTGGGTCGCGGCCAGCGATGATGCCCAGAAGCAACGCGGCATCGCGCACGTCCTTTGTGAGCGGCCCGACCTGGTCAAGCGAAGATGCGTAAGCGATGAGGCCATAGCGCGAGACCCGGCCGTAAGTAGGCTTGAGCCCGACGATGCCGCAAAGAGCAGCAGGCTGGCGAATAGAACCACCTGTGTCGGAGCCGAGGGACCAGAAGGCTTCATTGGCGGCAACGGCTGCGGCCGAGCCACCAGAGCTGCCCCCAGGTACCCGGTCAAGAGCGCGAGGATTGCGGGTGACCATGAAGGCCGAGTTTTCCGTCGAGCTGCCCATGGCAAACTCGTCCATGTTGGTCTTGCCAAGCATGGGCAGGGCCGCCTGGCGGCACCTCTCTACGGCCGTGGCATCATAGGGCGGGATAAAATTCTCCAGGATGCGCGACGAGCAAGTAGTCCGGATGCCCCTGGTACACAGAACATCCTTGATGGCAATCGGTATGCCGGCTGTTGGCGCGAGACTCTCGCCGCGAGCGCGGTGCTCGTCCACCTCTCGAGCCGCGGCCAGGGCGTACTCTGCCGTCACCGTCACGAAAGCGGCAACCTGCGGCTCCACCTGCTCGATACGACGTAGACACGCCTCGGTAGCCTCGACGGACGAAATCTCGCCCGCCTGAAGCTTTTCCATCAGCGCATGGGCAGTCAGTTGTTCTATGGCCATGGCAGCGCTTACTCCAGAGTATCACGGAATTGCAGTTTGATAGTCCAGTCCGCCTGAAGGCAGCTCCCCGCTGCCTCCGTGGGCGGGCCGGCGTCAGCGAGACTACTCCTCTATGATGCGCGGGACGCGGAAAAACCCCTCGACCTGGTCGGGAGCATTGGCCAGCACATCTTCCTGCGGCAGCGACTCTCCGGGAGCGTCCTGGCGAAAAACATTCACCATGGGCAGTACATGAGAAGTAATTGGCACACCGCTGGTGTCAAGCTCCTGGAGCTGCTGAAAGTATTCGAGGATCCGCCCAAGCTCGTACTGCAGGCGGTTGACCTCATCCTCGGTCAGCGCAAGACGGGCGAGGTTGGCAACGTGCAGAACCTCTTCGCGAGTGATGAGAGCCACGACAAGCACACCTCCAACAGGGGCGATTGTAGCCGCAAGTTACAAAGGGGTCAACGCAGCGTGCAACTGCGCACAGCTCAGTTGTGTCGCGGTCTCCCTTTAGCCAGCCAAGAGAGTACGGGGGCCAGGTTGAAGCATGTCCTCCGGTTGAAAGGTGTCTCCAGCATCCTCACTTCTTAAAACTTTTGTGCCACTTCCACCACACACCTCTTGACGACGCAAGAGCAAAGAGGCGGTCTGCAACAGAGCGGGAAGCGTTGACAACGGCCCATTTTTCGGCTAAGGTCGAGGCGCTGGGTATCCGGCGATCGTTGTTTGCAGGAGGAGTTGGCTTTGCGTCAGCGAGGGCGAGTTAAGTGGTTCAACCCCGACAAGGGGTACGGGTTCATCGAAGTGCCGGGCGAACGCGACGTGTTCGTCCACTGGTCTGCCATCCAGATGGAGGGCTATAAGTCGCTGGACGAGGGCGAAGAGGTGGAGTTCGAAGTCGTCCAAAGCGACCGTGGCCCACAAGCAGCAAACGTGACCCGCCTGGCGGGCGGCGGGTCCGGCAAGCAGAACTGGTAGTAGTCTCCAAGAAGGCCTCTTGCATGCAGGTCCTCTTTGACCTCACGGGTCCTGGCCGCGAGGAGGGGTTGGGGTATGTGCCGGGCGCAAGGAGGCATGCCCATGCGTATTGATTTTCATGGCCACAACGCCGAGGTAACACAACGACTGCGCGACCATGCTGAGCCGCGACTACAGGCGCTTGCTCGTCATTTCCAACAGGTCCAGTCTGTCAAGATCGTAGTCAAGGGACAACGTAGCTGGCGCACCGTGGAAATCACCGTTGACGCCGACGGGTTACTGGTCCGCGCTCAGGAAAGGTCAGACGATGAATTGGAGGCCTTCGACCGTGCTCTGGATGCCATCGAGCGCCAACTGGCTCGCTTCCGCGAGCGCGTGCGGGACTCTCACCGGCGTCCTAAGGAAGTCTCCTCGGCGCCAGAAGCCTCACCCACTGTGGCATCTAGCGAAGAGGCCACGGTGAGAATCCTCCGCACCAAGACTGTCGCGCTAAAACCTATGACCGCAGAAGAAGCCATAATGCAGATGGACCTTCTCGGCCACGACTTTTTCTTGTACCTTGATGCCGAGACAGACAAGGTTGCCGTGGTGTACCGACGCGAAGAAGGCGGCTACGGCGTACTGCTCGGCGAATAGAACATCTGAATCCTACGCAAATACTTGATAAGCGGCGGGAATGCAGAATAGCCCGCCGCTTGTCGTTTCCGCCACGACGGGGACTCTCTTACGAGACCGTTTCCAAGCTGGGCCCGACCGAGCAGCCAGTCTGTGCACGGCACAGGCCTGCACCTGAAAGTTATGCGGCACAGGCATGACTTCCTGACGAAGCAAGGGTTCCGCAACCCTCACCTCAGAAAGTGTTGCAAAACTCCCGGGAAGTATAAGCACGGCGTGCTGTCAATAGTCGCCGAAAGAAAGGCGGTATGGGGGATTCTCTCTACAGACTCGGCGTGCTAGGCTTGG
>JANZZA010000522.1 GCA_026419655.1 Armatimonadota bacterium
GCTGGAAAGGGAAGCTATATTCACTGCCGCGGTATACCTCGATCTACGCACTCTTCTACAACAAGGACTTGTTCGACGCCGCCGGCGTGCCGTATCCAAGCCAGCAGAAGGACTGGACGTGGGAGGCCTATTTGAAGGCCGCCCGGGCCCTGACGCAACCAGCCGCGGCCGGTCGGGCCACGCAGTGGGGCTGCTACCTAGACTTCTGGGGATCCCGCATTTACCCATGGCTATGGCAGAACGGCGCCGACCTGATGGATGCAGCCCGCAGCAAGGTTACCCTAAATACCCCGCAGGCCATCGAAGCCATCCGTTTTCTCGTTGACCTGCGGCGCAAATACAAAGTCACGCCGGAGCCGACCCCCGGCGAGCGCAACGAAGGCCTGGACATGTTCTGCCAGGGACGGGTGGCCATGTATATGTCTGGGCCGTGGGATGTGCGCGAAATCCGCAGCAGGGCCGCCTTCCGTTGGGACGTGTGGCACTTGCCACGAAAGAAAACTGCCGTGACGATGCTGGGCACTGAAAACTACGCCATCATGGCGGGCACCAAGCACCCCAAGCAGGCCTGGGAGCTTTTCAAGTTCCTTCTTTCTCCGTCGTCACAGGAACTTATGGCCGAGCGTCAGGAGAAAATGCCTTCGCGCCTGTCGGTGCTAAAAGGTGCCTATTTGTCGCAGAAAGTCTCCTACAACCGTGAGGTCTTTGTAAATGCCCTGGACTACTCGCGGCCGCCGCCAAACATACCCGAATGGGACAAGGTGGCTCACTACATCCAGGAGCAGCTTGACCTTATATGGACGGGCCAGGTGGGAGTGGAGGAAGGCCTACGCAACGCCACCGCGAGGGTCAACAAGATGCTGGCCGGCCTGCGGGCGGGCAAAGAGTAACTCGCGCAGGCCTCTTACGGGCCCCGGCTGCATTAGCCATCCGTGCATAAACGTGCGCGGCGGAAGCAGGACGAAAAAGTTTGCGAATGGGGTCTGGGGAAGAACCTTCTTAAAGCGCTTCCCCCGGGAAAAATTGTTTTCCCCTTGGGCGCTTATCGGGAGGGAGGTATGACATGTCTGCGGGGCTATCGGTCAGCCTGGCAGTTTTCCTTTTGGGTTGCGCTGCCTCGGCTCAGGTTGCGGACCGGTCAGCCAAAGTGCTCTGGCGCGGGACTGACCAGTTCAGCTCGGCCAGCGCCGCCAACGCTATGGCGGCTACTGTCCAGCAAAAGACCAAGGCTGGCGGCGTGGCCCGTGACTCGATTTATCTTCACCCCAGGAGCGAAGGGCGAGCCACATGCGACTTTCAGCCGGTCTCGGCAGTAGTGCCCCGTGGCGCCCGGCTGTTATTTGTCACTTTCGCCGGCCTCTCAGACAGCATTCCCTTGAACGATGCGGAGCGCCCGGCCGATGGCGTCAGATACTACATCACGCTCAACGGCGTGGAAGTCCTTCAGGCACACCTCAAAGAGAGCAAATGGCTGCCGATGGTAGCTGAGGTGGCCACTGGCAAGCCGGCGGGCGAAGAAGCCACTATCAATATCCAGCTCGCGACCGACCCGGGGCCAGAAAATAACAGCAACTATGACTGGGCACACTTTGCCGAGCCGCTGCTGGTGGCCGTCCCGCAAGAAACGCTGCCGGCAGAGACGGCGGTGCGCGGCACAGGCGGAATAGTAGCAGCCTGGCTCAGGGCCGGGCGCGGTAAGCTCGTCGTCGAGGGGCTGGATGTGGCCGGCAAGCCCGTAGAAGGCGCACAGGCGGAAGAAGCCGCTGAGGCGCCAGGCACCACGGCTGTGCTTTTTGATTTTTCCAAGCACGCAGAAGTGGTCGCGTGGCGGTTTCGGCTTGAAGGCCTGCAGGCCGAGAAGGTCTATGGTGGAAGCTGGTCGCCCAGCCTGCAAGTGACCGGCGTCGGGCTTGCCCAGGCCGTCTACGTGGCTGGCGAGGCGGTAAGGGCGCGCGTGGGCGTGAAGAATATCGGTATGGCTGGCGTGCTGCCGGAGCATGGGGCGGTTTTCGAGATTGGCGGCCAGCAGCAGCGGCTGGAGCGGTTGGAACCGGGGCAATCCGCGGCCCTAGAATTTGACCTGGGAGCAAGACAGGCTGGTCCCTTGAGCATATCCTACTCCTGGAAGGTGCAAGGCGAAACCTACAGAGGCCAGGCGGAGGGCTTTCACATTTGGCCTGCCCTACCCCAGTGGACTGCCGCCCGGCCCGATAAGCAAGCCCGGGCGACAAAGCTCTCCGAGGATTATGTGCTCTGCGAGAACGCCAATGTCCGCTGGCTCATTAACACGCGGGCACCAGGGATGGGTGCGATAGTTTGGGCCTGGGGTGACGGCCCATGGCTGGTAGTCGGGTCGGTCTCGCCCATGGTGGAGATTCTTAGCGCCGACGGACGGGGCGCGCCCGTGATGTTCGACACAGTTTCTGCCGACGTGGATCAGGGCGCTGCAAGGCTTAAGGCCACGGGCCGGTGGCAGTCAGCAGACGGGAAGAGCGCAACGGTGGGGCTAGCCTTCCGGCTGCCCGCAGACGCCGAAATAGCCGAGATAGACTTGCAGGTACAGGCCGAGCAGGACCTGGAGCTTGGCGCCGTGCGCGGGCCGGCGGTACACGTGGGCGACAGGTCCACTCGCACGGCCAAAGGCATCGCCATCTTCCCGGGCCTGGAATACCTGGAGGGCGATGAGCAAAGCTCGAGCACGCGCGACTTTGCCCCGCCTCTGAACGAGCGCTGGGTGCCCCACAAATTCAAGGTCACCGTGCCCATGATGATGGTTGAGACGCGGGAAGGCGGGCCGGTGGTGGCCGTCATGTGGGACCCGCGGCAGAAGTGGGACGGCGAGCATGATGGTCCAGCCGCATGTTTCGCGTCGCCCAATTTCCTGGAGCACCAGGACAACCATCTCATGCAGCTAATGCTCCCTTCGACGCCCGATTTTATTCCCGAAAATGCCCGTCTGGCCGAAAAGCCCTATGTTTTGCGTGCTGGCCGCCAACTCACTCTGCGCCAATTCATCGCCGCCGGACGGCCCGCGCCCGATGCTACCGGTAGCTTTTCATGGTTCGACCGCACCATCGGCTTCCCGGAAGCTGAGACCTGGCCGCGAAGCTTTGAAGAAGAAATGGCCTTGTGCCGGCATGGCTTTCTGCACACGGTCTGGGATGCCGAAAACCGCAAGAGCTACCACTTTTTCAACGGGCCCAAGGGTAATGCGCCGGGCTTTGCGACGCTGATGCTGATGGACGCCCGGACGGTGGCCCAGGGACAGGCGCGCCAGGAGCTGCTAGACCGCGTGCGGCTTATTGCCGAAACAACCGTGCGCGAGGAAGGCCCCGGCGCGCTGGCAAGCAGTGCCATGTGTCACATCATAAAGTGGGAGTTTCCGTACCATTGGGGCGGGCTGCTGGGCGCTCTTCCGGCGATGCGCAGCGAGGCGTACAACACCCTCAGGAGTCAGGAAGAAGATGGCGCGTGGGCCTTTCATCCCGACGAGAGCCGAAAAATCCTCGGCCCCGACGGCGCAAAGGTCTCCGGCACGACGGCTGGCCCAGCCTATGTCCTGGCCAAGTACGCCGCCATCTCCGGCGACCCTGCCATCCTTGAGGGCATGAAGAAAGCTCTGGTGTGGCTGCGGACGCAAAGGGTCCCGCGG
>JANZZA010000524.1 GCA_026419655.1 Armatimonadota bacterium
ATGGGATTGCCTTTGCCTACCCAGGGGTGACTGTTGCAAAACCCAACCCTGCGTAGTCGCAACTCCGTGTGCGGGGCCCTGATTTGTGCCTGCAAGTTCAGCGGTCTGTCACCCGTCACTAACCGTAGCCCCATTCCGCAATAGTCACCGAAGAGACGCCTGTCAGCACCATTATGGATAGCTGGGGTGCGCGCGTGTAGCTCGTCGAAAGTGTCCAGGCCCTGGCTATTATGACGGGAGCCGACTCTCGTTTTCGTCAACGTCCGCTACCGGGGCGCTTATTCAGCGACAAACACCGAAGAGTTGACGGCGGACAAGGTGTCTTTGCGGGCGGCGCGAGCTTTCGCCACGTCTCAGGGACAAGACTTCCGGGCGTCTTCCCTGACACGGAGAGGGAGTGTGCATCAGAAGGTGTGTATCCTGAGCTGTTGAGGGTGCCAGGGGCTGTGGCGGATAGCAGCCACGCCTTCCCGCAGGGCCTTCTGGTGGTTGGGGTGGCCGATGAGAAATAGCCCGATGTTGGCGGCTTCGAAAACCCAAATGTAGACCCGTCGCAAGCTGCGCTTGAGGTCGCCGGCCCTGCGGGCAATATAGGCCGGGCGCGGTTGGCGGGGGAAGTACTGGAGCACCATTACCGAATGGCCCATGCGAAAAATAGCCTCAGCTTCGTCGTAGTACACGTACTTGGGCGAGAGTGGGTGGGCCTTGGGGACGGACCTGACCTCAAAGCCGTTGTCCGGGTCGAAGAACCACAGCTCCGCGGGCGCGAGGGCGAGGGCCATGGCGCGAAAATAGGCCTCTCTTTCGTCCGCGGGCCTCGGGACACAGAGGTCGTTTGCGCCAGGCCAGATGCGCGACGGCGGTGGCGGAAAATAGATGGCCCCAGGCACGAGACAGTCGCGGACGGCCCAGTGAGCATTGCGCTGGCCATTCAGGACGCGCCGGCGAAGGGCCTCGAAGAGCTCCGGGTCGTAGCCCTTCCACAAATCAGGCCGGGAGAGGTAAGCGATGCGGCCCCCTTCGGTGGGCGGGCCGGGAGGAGTTAGCATCCAGGCAATTCC
>JANZZA010000530.1 GCA_026419655.1 Armatimonadota bacterium
ATTCTACGCAAGCCAACACGGGCTTTTGCAGCAGTCCCCTGGGGGAACCCTTGTTAAAGGTTTGTCCCATGGGGCCCCTTCGCAAACTTGTTATTCTTCTTTGCAGCACGCACGCCGATGAGCTAAACCTGTTCTGGACTACGGCCGGCGGGAGTACCCAGCCCGTGAACTGGCGCACTTGGCAGCGGGCGGCTGCTAAACACCGACCTGGCACGCAGGAAGAGGGGAAAAAGAAGACTACAGGCAACGAAATGGTGCTCGACAGCGCCCACTTGACTCCGGGTCTTGGGCTGATGTATTTTGTCAACAAGGAAGTTATATCCTGGCAGGAGGTGACCGCGGTGCGGAAAGAAGGTTTTACCCTCATCGAGCTGCTTGTCGTGATAGCCATTATCGCCATCCTGGCGGCCATTTTGTTCCCGGTCTTCGCCAGGGCGCGCGAGAAGGCACGACAGGCGAGCTGTCAGAGCAACCTCAAGCAGATTTCACTCGCGATGCTGATGTACGCGCAGGACTACGACGAGCGGTTCCCGGGCAGTCTCATTGCTCACTTCCCTGGGGGACCGCAGCAGTATCCGCAAGACGCGTGCTGCGTTGAGCGGCTGGTCTGGGTCCTGCTCTGCGAACCGTACATCAAGAACCGGCAAGTGGTAATCTGCCCGAGCGCTCCGGACGACTTTGCCGTCAGGCCACTGGTGAATCAGCCTGTTCACTACAAGTTCAAGCACGCCTGCTGCGCCAGCGGCTCGGGATGGAGCTTGGGGCAGATTGCTTGGCCGGCGCAGACAATCATGTTCAACGAGTATGTGGACTGGCACAAGACCAGGAAGTGCGGCTGCCGGAGCGGGACCGAGCTCGACCTCAGCGCGGGCTTCAACATGGCCTTCTTCGATGGTCACGTCAAGTACATGACCACGGGCCAGTCCAAGATGATCCGGACCGGTAGCAATAGGTTCGACCCCCACTGGTGCTGCCGGGACAACGGTCAGTGGACTGCTGATCCGTCTGCGGGCTGCGATTTCTAAGGCGCTGCTGTTGTCAGCACATGCCGCAGCATGGCTTGGCAGACTTAGCAGGTCTGTCGCAGCCTGCGCGCAGCAGAAGCATGAGGGCGCCCATCGTTTCGAGCGGTGGGCGCCGTCATTTGCTCAGCAGACGGGCTAGGATGACCTCAAGCAGATGGGGGAAGGGGCCCTTCTTTTCCACGAACACCCCGTTGTATTCGCTGATTCGTGCCACGTCTTCGTCAGACGTGGCATGTCCAGTAAGCACAACGACCTTCATGCCTGACCATAGCGGATTGTTCTTGACGGCGCTCAGCACGTGCCAGCCGTCTATCACCGGCATGACGATGTCAAGCACCATAGCGTCGTAGCCTCGTCCTTCGGCCGTGGCTTGGCAGAGTTTACGCAGCGCTTCTTCACCATGGTAGGCTTCGTCGCACTCAATGCCTTCTTCGCATAGGCCGTCCGCCACTAAGCGGCAGACCGAAGGGTCGTCGTCAACGATGAGCACTCGCGGCATTGGTCTTGTCCTCTTTTGTCGTGGACCGCTGACGGGCGCGGATGGTGCAAGCAGGGCAAATAGTTCTGCGAAGAGCGCTTGTGGGCCAATCCTTGTTCAAGTTGACTGTTGCATAACCCGCCTTTGCGCGGATTGGTTTCCTTGGCGAGTACAACCGCAGGGGCCGCGAAAATAACACTTTCTGCGCCAGGTAGTCCGAAAATGGCCGGTGTGCAACAGTCTCCGAAGGCTGCCCCCCCAGAAAGACCTTTGGCCGGCGCGCTTTCCACTACTCTTCACGTCCCGTCAGTCGCTGGGCGCGTCGCTGGAAGTCGCGCTCTGCTATGGCTTCCCGCTTGTCGTATTTACGCTTGCCGCGGGCGAGGCCCAGCTCGACTTTCGCTAGGCCGCGCTCATTGAAATACAGGCTAAGTGGAATAAGGGTATAGCCTTTTTCTGCTACGCGAGAGAGTAGACGACGTAGCTCGCGGCGGTGTAGCAACAACTTGCGCGGGCGTCGCGGTTCGGGGCTGACGTGCCCGCGGGCCGAATAGGGCGCGATGTACATGTCGCGCAGCCACAGCTCGCCATTCTCGCCGGTGGCGTAGGCCTCGGCGATACTGCAGTTGTGCTCGCGCAGGGACTTGACCTCGTGCCCCTGCAGCGCGATGCCCGCCTCGATGGTATCTTCGATGAAATAGTCGTGGCGAGCACGGCGGTTGGTTGTGACAACTACCCGTCGCGCCATGGCGCTCACCGCCTGCCAATATATCCGGGCAAGCGGGCCGGGTCAACGAAAGCTGCGGCACGTTCCCACTACGCCTGCCTTACGGCACGGTTTGCCTGGCCGGTTGTCCTGGGTTATTCTTTGTCGCCGGACTGGTACTATGGCCGAGCTGTTAAGAATCGAGCAATGGGCGGAGAACCTGCGTGAGGTGACGATGGGCCGCTGGCTCAAGGCGGAGGGTGAGCCGGTGGACGTTGGCGAGCCGTTGTGCGAGATAATCACCGAAAAGGTGACCTTCGAGTACGAGTCGCCGGTCTCCGGGGTATTGTTGAGGGTTTATGCTCCAGAAAAGAGTGTGATACCGGTCGGGTACATTTTTGGTTGCGTCGGAGAGGTCGGAGAACAGCCGCCGGCAGGTGTGGAAGAGGAAAACGCCCGGCTTCTGGACCAGCACCTGGCACAGGGCACGCTGGATTTAGATTTGGACTTGGAACCGGGCCTCTCAGGGCCGGGCAGCCGCGTGCGGGCCACGCCAGCTGCCCGCCGCGCAGCCCGTCAGGCTGGTGTTTCTCTGGCTGACGTGGCGGCCTGGGTGGGCCAGAGCCGGCCTATCACCGACGCGGACGTGGAAGCTTTCATAAGGGGCCGACATTCCTAGCCAGTACTGCTCGCGCAGGGGGGAGCGGCGTGATAAACCTGTCCGGCAAGACAGCTCTCGTCACCGGGGGCTCCCGGGGCATTGGGCGAGCTGTGGCCATAAAGCTGGCCGAGCGCGGTGCGGATGTGGCAGTGAACTACCGGGAGCGCGCAGATGCCGCTGCCGAGGTTTGCGAGGCCATTACGGACATGGGCGTGCGTGCCGTATCGGTGCAGGCCGATGTGTCTTCGCCCGAGCAGGTGACCGCCATGGTTGAGGCCGTTCACGCACATCTCGGTCCCATAGACATCCTCGTCAACAATGCGGGAATAGTGGCTGACCAGTACCTGGCCATGATGAACGAAGACCAGTGGGCACGGGTTCTTGACGTGTCTTTAGGCGGGGCATTCAGGTGCACCAAGGCAGTAGTCCGAGACATGATGAAAAAGCGCTGGGGCCGAATCGTTAACATCTCCTCGGTGGCCGGACTGACGGGCGACATCCGAAGGGCAAATTATTCGGCGGCAAAGGCCGGCTTGCTCGGCCTGACCCGGGCGACTGCTCGTGAACTGGCCGGCCACGGCATTACAGTAAACGCAGTGGCGCCCGGCATTATCGAGACTGACCTGACGGCCGCCATGGAGCCCAAGCGCGCGGAGACGCTCATGGCTCTCATTCCGCTGGGGCGATTTGGCCGCCCCGAGGACGTTGCTGGACTTGTTGCCTTTCTGTGCAGCGAAGAAGCTGCTTACATCACCGGTCAGGTTTTCGTAGTTGATGGAGGACTGCACATGTAGCCGTCCATGCGGCTGCCGAAGGCTGCAGAGCGGCTGGCGCGTCGGGGCTGTGGAGTGCGGCACCTCGGCCTTGTGTGTCGGGGAACTCTGTGTTCATCCAATCGTCTTTAGCCTCAAGCGAGTTTTGTGCAGCGCATATCCGTCATGGCTCAACCAGTGGTCATCACAGGAGTAGGGCTTGTTTCTCCGCTGGGCTGCGACGTGGGGGAGTTCTGGCGGCGGCTGATAGCAGGCGAGAGGGGCTTGTCGCGCATCGAGAGATTTGACCCGACTGGCCTTCGTAACGAGCGGGCGGGTGAGGTGAAGAGCTGGGTTTTCGAGGCGGCTGATTTTGGCCTGGACTCGGTACCTTCATTGGCTTCTCAGTTTGCCCTGGTTGCCGCAGCGCACGCCTTGCTGGACGCAGGCTACTCATGGCCCCTTGATTCGGGTGCTGTGCGCGTGGGGGCGGTCGCCTCAACGAATTTTGCTGGGGCCGACTACTGGGAGCAATTTCTGCGGTCCTTAGCGGCTGGCGACCCGAAGGGGCAACTTTTCGCTGGCGCCGTGTTTGACGAGACGCCGCGGTTGATGCGAAAGGTCTTTGGCCTCAGGGGGCCGGCTGGACTTATCTCCATCGCTTGCTCGTCCGGCGCTGCGGCTATCGGCCTGGGTGCCGACTGGGTCCGCTGGGGACTGTGCGATGTGGCCGTGGCTGGGGGCCACGACTGTCTCGCCCCTTCGCCATTGGCTGGCCTCAGCGCCCTCCACACGATCACGGCGGACGACATTCATCCCTTCTCGGCCAACCGCAGCGGAACCATCTTCGGCGAAGGGGCAGCTTACGTTGTCCTCGAGTCCCTCGATGCTGCTTTGGAACGGGGCGCAAAAATCTACGCCGAGGTGGCCGGCTGGGCGCAGAACAACAACGGCTACCACATGACGGCACCTGATCCTGGCGCCGAGGGCATGACTCAGGTCATTGCCGCGTGTCTTGCCAATGCCGCCATTAGCCCTGATGAAGTTGATTACATCAATGCTCACGGCACGGGCACCCAGCCCCATGACCCGGCTGAAACGCTCGCGATAAAAAATGTCCTCGGCAAGCGGGCCTATGAGATACCGGTAAGCTCAATCAAGGGCGCCATAGGCCATCTGATGGGAGCTGCAGGAGCCATCGAGACTGTGGCGGCATCCCTCGCCATCGTACGGGGCATAGTGCCACCTACGGCTTCCTATACCTTGCCTGACCCGGAATGTGACCTCGACTACGTGCCTAACGTGGGCCGGCCTGCGGACGTGAGGGTGGCCCTTTCCATCTCCGCTGGCATCGGCGGCAGCAATGCTTGTGTGGCTCTGAGGAGAGTAGAGTGAAGTGCTGGCGGCGCCGGTAGCAGTGACAGGCATCGGAATCCTCTCGCCCCTGGGCATTGGCCGCGAAGCCACTGCCGAGGCCCTGGCGTCCGGGCGCGCCAATATCGAGCCCCCGACCCTCTTCGACGCCAGCTTGTATGGCACCCAGCGGGCAGGCGAGGTACCCGGTTTTGCGCCGAAAGCCTTTGTAGAAACGCCCAAAACTTACCTCGACCGCTGTACGGCTCTGACCCTGGCCGCCTGCTATCTCGCTGTGCGCGATGCCAACCTGCCATGGGCAGAAAGCGCCCCGGTGCGTCGGAGCATTTCCCACGGCACGGCCTTTGGGTGCCTGGATTCCATGGTGGCTCTGACCTCGCGCGTCCAATCCAGCGGCGCCAGAAGCGCTTCACCCATAATTTTTTCCCACAGTTTCATCAACGCTCCAGCTAGCCTGGCCGCCATTGAGTACTCGGTGCGGGGCCCTGCGCCGACCTTCGCCTCTGGCGACCTGGCGGGCGCCGAAGCCCTGGTCTACGGTGCCAGCCTGGTGGCCAGCGGCGCGGTGGATTTTTGTCTCGCGGGCGGCACAGAAGCCCTCAGCGAGCCTCTATACGCCGCCCTCGACGATGCCGGCAGATTAGCGGCCGGTTTGACGCCTGCCGAGGCGGCAGTGATGCTGGTGCTGGAGCCAGTCAAAGCTGTCGGGGACAGGGGCGCCAGGATCCTGGCGACTATTTCCGCAGCGGCGCTGGCCGGTGAAGCTTCCGAGGAGCTGGTGGCTATCGGCGCGTCCGATGTTCCGCTGTGGTCTGCACCTGTTGACTGGGGTCACGCCTTTGGCGCCGAGTTTCCCCTGCGCGTTTCAGTGGCTATCATCACTGGATTAGAGCGGGCCGCGGTGACAATGGATACCGAGTTGGGAGCAGCGGCTGTAGTGCTGGAGGCAACCAGGTGAGTCAGGCACATGCCGAAACCACCTATGCCCAGGACGAGCTGATAGCTCATTATCGCCTGATGCTGCTCATCAGGCGCTTCGAGGAAACGCTCAGCGACCTTTTCGGGCGCGGCGAGATACCGGGCACGGCACACTTTTGCATGGGCCAGGAAGCCTGTGCCGTCGGGGCCGTGGCTGCGCTGCGGCCCGACGACCTAGTCACGTCAAATCATCGGGGCCACGGCCATGCCCTGGCCAAGACACGTGACCCCAAGCGGCTAATGGCAGAGCTTATGGGCAAAGCCACAGGCTTCTGCGGCGGCCGGTCGGGCTCTCAGCACCTGTGCTGTATAGATAAGGGCTTTCTTGGGTCCAACGGCATTACGGGCGGTATGGTTCCGATTGCGGTGGGGGCAGCTCTCTCCCAGAAACTACTCGGCACGGGGCGTATAGTGCTTTCTTTCTTCGGCGACGGTGCCACGGGGCAGGGAGTGTTCCACGAGGCTGTCAACATGGCTGCGGTCTGGCGCCTCCCTGTGGTGTTTTTCTGCGAGAACAATGGCTATGCGATGAGCTTGCCGGTAGAGAAGGCCTTTCGGGAGCCGTCGGTAGCGCGACGCGCCGCCGCCCACGGTCTGCCCACCGCAACAGTAGACGGTATGGATTATTTCGCAGTACGTCAAGCTGTGGAGGACGCCGTGGCCCAGGCTCGCCGCGGCGATGGGCCGGTTCTCATCGAGGCCTTCACTTATCGCTTCTGCGGTCACTCGAAGAGTGACGAATGTGCCTATCGGTCGCGCGAGGAGGAATCTTGCTGGCGCGAGCGCGACCCCATTGTGCTGATGGGGGAAAGGCTGCAAGCAGCCGGCCTGCTGGATGCCGATGCCGGGAAACGGCTTGCTGACGAGGTCCAAGCCGAAGTGGCAGAAGCGGTCGCCTTTGCACGGTCAAGTCCCTTGCCTGACCCCGCAACCGTGCAGGAGTTCTTGCTCAGCGGGTCTTATTCGGGTGACTGATGTCGTCGCAAAAAGGGGGAAAAGTAATGCGCATTGGGCAAGGTGGCTTTGTCGAAGTACTGACGCGGGCGGAGCAAGAACAGATTCACGGCAATATCCTGCGCATCCTCGCCGAGGTCGGTCTGGAAGTCGGCAGCGAGCGAATGTTGGAAGTGCTCGGCGACTTCGGCGCGGAAATAGACCTTGGCTCCCGACGGGCAAAGTTTCCGGTGTCCCTGGTCGAGGATTTCCTCGCGCGCTGCCCGAAGATTGACTGGTCGCAGCGCAGGCCGCGGCTCGACATCAGGTGCAGTACCTATTTCAGCCGTTTCCACGTGCCGGGCACAAACGATTTTGAGCCGCTGACCGAGGCCAATACGGCCGACTTGTTCCGGACGGCCAAGGCGTTGCCCGTGGTGGACGGCTGCATGATGACGGGCTGCTCGTGGAATACCAGCCGGAAGGTCGAGCCATTGTGGGAGCGTTTTTACATGTGGAAGTTCGGCGCGGGCCAGTGCGGCATTCTTTATCCGACCGAGGCTAATCCTGCCCTGGAAGACCTCTACCAGACCTATGCAGGCCTGCGGGGCAAGCGACTGCAAGAGGTTTTTGGTGGGGGCATTTATATGCAGTCGCCATTGCGCCTGGGGGCTGAAGAGGCTGAGCAGTTCTTGTATTGGTGGGAGCGCGGCTGCTGGGTTGGCATCGGCCACATGACGACCGCGGGCACTACGGCCCCCGTCACCCTGGCGGGCCTGGTCACGCAGACC
>JANZZA010000250.1 GCA_026419655.1 Armatimonadota bacterium
ACCACAACCACTGTGCGCACTCGAAGCTCTCCCCCGGCAAGGCAGATTGGCCTCAATTCTACTCCGGCGCAGCGCACAGGACAAGGAAACCTTCTCCTCCGCGCTTGGGTGGACGCCGGCCGCTGTCCCTCTCCCAAGCGAGTCCCCCGCGCAGTCCTTGCGTGGGAGGCGGAAACAGCACCAAAAGTTTGAGAAGGGAGGCTGAGGGAGAACCCTTTTGACAAGGTTTCCCCCAGAAACCCGGAGAGGTTGCCTATGTCAGGTCCACCAGGCGGATGCGGGCCGGGTCATTGGTGCCGAGGCCGCGAGCAGCAGCCGTGGCTATGTGGCGGGCCGCCCTGCCAATGGGGGCCAGGCCGACCTCCCGACGCCGCTGTTCGAGAATCTGCAGCCCCACGTAGTCTATCGCCACGGTATCGGTGGCTGCCAGAATGCCGCCATAAGGCCACGTGTAGGCTGGCCGGGCTTGCGGGCCGCCTTCTGCTATCGGGAAAAGAGCGTCAGCGATAATAATCCTCGTCTTCTCACGGATGGCCGGGATGCTATTGATGTCGGACATGGCCGGGTCGCAGTTGCCATCGTGGAAATCGCCAGGGTTGTGGAAGGACCCATAGTGATTCTTAAGAGACATCGTTATGCCTGCGAGGCTATGGGTTTTTAGAATCGGGACGTTGATGAGAGCGGTAATGGTGCGGGTAAGGATTTTGGAGACGCGGCCGCGAAAAACGCCAATATGAGTGGGTTGCTCCTCATAGTCGCCGTCGGTGCCGTAAAACTTCACTCCTTCTCTGTCGCGGTTAGTCGGGTAACCTGCCTTTGCCAGGTCGGCCGAAGCACGATCCCAGACGATGATGTGGCGCTCCGGCACGCCTGCGGTGCGGCAGCCAGCGACTATGGCATTGACCACCTCGACGTGAGTAGATGCCCCCACGCCGAAAAGACAGTTTACCTTTATCCCCACTACGTCGTCCGGCTTGATCAGGCTGGCCCAAGCGGTAGAGGTGTCGTCCTGGCCGCACAGAGCGCGGACAGCGGCATTGACCATCTCTGTTACCACGTTTTGGGGAATATCGCCGTCGGCGAAGACCCGGGGCCGGCGGACGCGCACGACAGTGGACATAGACGGCTCTTCGGCGCGGACCCCCGACGTCATTGCCAGAAGCCCAGCCGACGCTGCTGCCGCCGACGCCAGAAATTCTCTTCGCGTCATTCGGTGGCTGTCCATAATTACCCCCCTGACGAGTACTGCCCGTAACATGATAACATACACCCTCCTGGGAAGTTTCCTGCGAGCCACCTTCTAATGGACAAAGTGGGCGCTCCGGGTCGCAGGGATTGCTGGCCGCAGGGCGAACACAAGCTATGCGGAGCAGCGGCCGGAGTGCCCAAAATGAGGCCGGCCGAAGGTGACTGCAAACGTGGACAAGGAGCCTGCTGACGTGGGCATGGGGCCTCCGAAAGCGCTGGTTGTGGCTTTTGCATGTGCCGTGGTGCTCGTAGGAGCCCTGGCCCCTCGTGCCTTGTGGCAGTGGGGCTACACCGTGACGGCCAAACTGTGGGTATGTTTAGCCATCCTCTGGCTCATTGAGTTGATGGTGTATCCCAGGATTGGGCGGAGCGGACGGATGGGGTGCGCAGGAGGCGTGTTGATAGGACTGTTTGTGCGGGCAGGAATGGCCGCGGCTGCCGCAGGAGCGGACTACGGCACGGACACTTTCCCAAGGGCCTTTGTGCGCTACTACGGCCAGTTCTGGTTGGGGGCAGGTCTGCAGGTGCTCATGGCAACCATGTTGCTCTGGCTCCTTAGCGACCTTGTTCCAGCGGTGCGCCAGCTTGAGGAAGTTAGAACAGCAGCTTCACGCCGGCGCGGTCGTGGGGATCTTCTATCCGAGCTCCTCGCTGAAGCCCGCAAGGGCGCAACTGAGGCAAAGCCTGTGCCTACCGAGACACCCACAGCCACTGAGGAAGGCAGCCTCGAAATGCCCCAACCGCCAGTCAGTGAGGCGACACCTCCTGCGTCCGATGAGGAACCCATTGCGGCCGAGGAGGCCCCCGCGGCGGAGCCAGCGTCTGTAGAGGCACCTGGGCCTTTTGCTGGAGCAGGCTCGACCGACATCTCCGACCAGGACACCAGCGAACTTGAGCCGGTACGCCCCGAAGGAACAACGGTCACTGAGCCCCTGGCCGCTCAGGGCATATCTCAAGAACTTGTGCGGGCGGCAGTACTTGACGCAGCCCGTCGGGCTACGGGCGTTGACGATTTGAGATACCTGGCCTGGCCGGAGCCTCCCTCAATCATTGCCAATCCGCCATCGGAAGCAGACGAGAGGACAACGGCGGCCGCCATCAGGACAGCAGCGGGAGCAGCGGGTGCACTGGCCGAGGCGGGCTTGCTCGGCTCCCCGGACCTGGTGGTGCTGGTCTTCCGCTCAGCCGGGATGGTGCTGGTGGCCGCCATGGAAGCGATTGTGGCCGTGCGGTATATGGGGCCACCGGCGCTGGGCAGCCTCGTCCTGCAGGGCCGCCGAATAGTCGCCGAACTTCAGGCGCCCTGGCCGGAAATCTCGTGTGCCGAGGACGTGCGCACATCCAGGCTGGCTGAGGCTGCGGCAAGCTGCGATGCTCTTGTCAGCAGGGCCGCTGAGACTGGTCAGTACCTGGCCTGGTTCCAGGTGGGAGCAACAGAAGATTTAGTTGTGGTGAGCAGCAGCGCCACAGACATGGCGACCAGCGCCCATGCATCCGCGGCCCTGTGGCACGCCGCCTCAGAGCTGGGGCGCCAGTGCGTTCATGCAAGCCTGCGGCGCGTGCTGATCTGCTGCCAGCGCGGCGCGGTCGCGGCGGGCACAGTCAGGCGGGCCGACGGAGGAACCCTTTGCCTGGTGCGCATTGCGCCCGGCGTCCAGCCAGGCATGGCCGCCGCTGAAATAGAGACCCTGGCCGCCCTCTGCGAGAACATCGCAGACGCGTAGTAATACGGTACGCACCGCCGGCTGAAGGACAGACCCGGCGCAGAAGCCGAGGCGAGACCAATGAACAACCAGCAAGACAGGCTCATCCTCTCCCCCTCTACCCTGGCAGCAAATCTGGGCAAGCTGGCCGAAGATGTCCGCACGCTTGAGCAGGCAGGTGCGGACTGGATTCATTTCGACGTCATGGACGGCCACTTCGTTGAGGCCATCACCTACGGCCCGATGGTGGTCGAGGCTGTGCGGCCTGTTACCTCCCTGTTCTTCGACGTCCATCTAATGGTTGACAATCCGCAGCGGCACATCATGGCCTTCGCCAAAGCCGGGGCACAACTGATTACCGTGCACCTGGAAGTGGCTGCCGACGCCACCGCCCTTGCTCGCCAGATCCACGAGGCAGGCTGCAAGGCCGGCATCTCCCTCAATCCTGACACGCC
>JANZZA010000579.1 GCA_026419655.1 Armatimonadota bacterium
AGCATTTCCTCCGGGAGACTGTCGCAAAACGCCCTTTTTCGGGATGCCCGGCGCAGAAAGTGCTGCCTTTCCGGCTCAAGGTTGTACTCGCCCAGGAGGTCAGCGCGCGCAAAAGTCAGGTTGTGCAACAGTCAGCCCGACAAGACCCGACGAGAAGGGGCACCCCAGACCTTTCTCCCAATACTTTTTGGGCTGCTTGCGCCACAGCGGGCCGGGGCGCGACCACTGGCGGGCTAGATCAGACTGTCTTCCGTCCAGCCGAGGCGGATGATGTCAATGCGGTTGAGGTCGGCGACGCCAAGGCCGTACTTTTCGTCGGCGGCAGCAATGTGAGTAGTGGGGGTTAGGGGTTGCTCTTCGCCGAAGACGGCGATGCGCTTTGCCCTCAGCAGTTCAGCGCCGAGGGCGTCGCAGGCCACCGGGTCGAAGCTGACAAACATCCCCCTGTAGGGCCACACGTGACGCGGGTCAAAGGCGTGCGGGCCGCGGCCATAGAATTGTGGAGTTAGCGCCAGCAGGATATTGAGCCGTGTCTTGCCCTTGCACTCCGGCAATTCCCAGGCCAGCGCCAAGCTCTCACAGGCGTTGTCATGATATTGGTAGGGCCTATCCGAGAACATGATATAGTTCTTTATGCAGCCGCCGATGCCTGACCAGTGGTGGGTGCGCAGGGGCCGAACGTTGATGAGCGCCGTGCGGTCGGCCAGCACCGTCCGCGCGCCGCGGTCCGAGATGCGGACGGTGTCTCCGGGCACTCCTACATCGGCTATTCGCCGCACTAAGACCCGCTCCACTTCCTGCGGCGTGGCCAGCGGGTGCCACTCGTTGCTCTTGAGGCCCACCAGGTCACCGGGCTTCACCAGTTCCGCCCAGGCCTCGGCCGGCGTGCCCTTGTCGGTGAGGGCGCAGACAGCCTCGTCCAGCATTCGGCCAACCACTTCTTCGTTCACTGTCCCATCCTCGCCGACGGCTGCCTGGTCACGCACCAGGACAACCTTCGCCCGCCTTTCCGCCTGCGGGGCAGGTGGTTGGGCCTGAGCCTGTGCTTCCTGGCCGGCTTGCTGAGCTACAGCCCGACAGCTTGCCAGCGGCAGGCCCACCGCCGCCGCTAATGCCGCCGACGCCGTCCCCCGCAGAAAATCCCGCCGTGTAATGCGCTCTTTCTTCTCACTCACCTGGCCTCACCCCACTTAGTCTTTTGATAGTATCCTTCAGGAGCCGCTCCGCCAACGAGCGCTCGCTCGCTTCCAGCACGATGATTAAATACGCACCGCGCCGTCGCAGTCCCGCCCACTTGGCGTCTTCCAGTTGCACCAGACCGGTCTTTTGGGTTCCCTCAAGGTAGCTGGCCCGCAAGTTTTCGCCCG
>JANZZA010000696.1 GCA_026419655.1 Armatimonadota bacterium
TATAAGAGACAGGTACAGGGGCTGCCCACATCTGCCCCAGACAGCGCCTGCAGCATCAGCTCGACGGTGCGCTCAACGACGCCGGCGGTCCAGGCATCCTGGTGCTTCATGACCTTTTCGCGTGCCGCCTCGAGGTCTGCCCCTTCGAAGGGCTTTTCCACCGCCAGCCTGCGGAGGAAATCTACTGCCTGGGGCAAAGCCCTCCGGACAACCGCCACGGTCACGGCCACATAGTCAGGCTCGAATCCGACCTCGACGCCACGCTGGGCAGGCATGGCTCGCGCCAGGAAACTGTCTTCCTCGGCCAAGGCGCGTGACATGCGCGACGTAAGTATCTCGCCGAGAAGGGCGGTGGCACCGGCCCGCCGGAACGATAACTCACCTTCGGGCGCCCGGGCGACCAGGCTTACTGCCACCACATCCCCCGCGCCGGGCCGCGACACCACCAGCGGCTCCTGCCCGGCGCCGGCAACCACTAAAACTACTCCCAGTGCTGCTACAGCCACGGCGCCCATGCTCCTTGACCACCTTCCGACCGCAAGGACTGCGCATTCTGGCTATGCCTCAAGGCCGGCGCAAGGGCCTCCTGACCGCCCTCGGACCGCGGCCGCAGCACCACCGCCGAATAGGCGTCCGGATTGAGATACCGCCGGGCCACTTCCTGAAGCTGCTCCGGTGTGACTTTCTCGACCAGGTCAATGTAGTCGAAAGCGAACCGATAGCCCGTAATCATTTCGTAGAAACCAATGGAGCCGGCCTTGTCCAGACACGTCTCATTGGTAAAAGCGTACTGGGTGTATATGAGGTCTTTGAGCCTTTTCATCTCCTCGTCACTCAGCGGAGCTGAGCGAAGCTGCTCGACGGCCTCAAGGATGGCCTGCCTTGCTTCAAGTTCTTTTTCTCTGGCGCAAACGACCAGCAGGATCAACAAACCTGGATAGCGCTGGGTCAGGAACTCCGCATCGGCGGCTAAGGCAAGCTTGCGCTCGTTTACCAGTACCCGTTGCAGCCAGCTACCCTCGCCCTCATTGAACCATGCATATATGAGGTCCATCGCGCAGACGTCACCAGGCCGGTCAATGCCGGGGGCCGGGAACCCCACGGCGAAAACCACGGCTGCCGACCCGCTCTCCACCACTTTTGTACGTACTTCGTCTAGCGGGGGCTCTGGGGCGGGCGGCTGCCAGTCCACTTCGGCCCGCCGCCATCCACCAAAGGTCCGTTTCGCTGCCTCGAATACCCGCCCGGCCTCTACGTCCCCTACCACTACGAGGGCAGAGTTGTTAGGCACATAGAACCTCTTGTGGTGAGCAACCAGGTCCTCCAGCTCGACCTGCGCGAGGCTTTTTTTGCTGCCGCCAATAGGGCGTCCATAGGGATGCTGTGGATAAGCCAGCTCCCACAAGGCTGTCATGGCCGCTGCGTCGGCTTCTTCACTCCGGTCGCTTATTTCGCGGGCGACAATCTGCTTCTCGCGGCGAAGCGCCTCTTCGTCGAAGGAAGGCTTTGTGACCCGGTCCGCCAGCATTTGAAATACTGCTTCCAACTCGCTGCTGGCCACGAGCACGTCCACGCTCATGAAGTCGCGTAAAGTCTGGGCATTAATGTAGCCCCCAAGGTCTTCCACGGCCACGCCCAGGCCAGGAGCTGCGGGGTCGGCGCTCTCGAACAGCAGGTGCTCCACCAGATGGCTCAGGCCGGACTTGTCAGGCGGGTCGTGAAGGCTTCCGCAGCGCACGTTCAAGCCGACGCCCACCACGCCCCACTGGGGTTCTTCAAGAACTATTACGTGCAGACCATTAGGCAGAGTGGCATCGCTGACGCGCTGGCCGTCCAGAATAGCTGCCCAGCCGGGCCCGGCCCATCTCAGCGCCCAGGCAGCCACGGCCAATACGGCACAGTATCTTCTGACACGCACGCTGGCACCTCCGCGAATGTTTAGCCGCGCGCCCCCGCAGCGGTCTCGGGTGGGCATGGCCAGGGGCCGCGACCATGACCCCTCTAGCCGCCGAGCTGCGCCTGCAGCTTTTCCCAGTCGTCCAGGAAGGCCTTGAGGCCCTTGTCAGTCAGCGGGTGGTGAAAGAGTTTTTGCATGACGTCAAAGGGAATCGTCGCGATGTGCGCACCAAGCAACGCGGCCTGGAGAACATGCGTGACGGTGCGGCAACTGGCCACAATGACCTCAGTGGCAAAGCCGTAGTGGCGATAGATAGTCAGAATCTGCTCGACGAGCCGCATCCCTTCGTGGCCCACGTCGTCAAGCCGACCAACGAAGGGAGAGATGTATGCCGCGCCCGCCTTGGCTGCGATGAGCGCCTGGACTGCCGAGAAGCAAAGCGTGACATTGCACCGGATGCCTTCGCGACTGAGGACGCGCACCGCCTTGATGCCCTCGGGGATGAGCGGGATCTTAACGACCACGTTGGGCGACCAACTGGTCAGCTCCCTTGCCTGCTGGATCATGCCGTCGGATTCCACCGCGGTCACTTCAGCGCTGACCGGCCCCTGGACGATGCTGCAAATCTCGCGGATGACTTCTTCGAATTTCCGTCCTTCTTTGGCCACCAGGGACGGATTGGTGGTAACGCCGTCTAGGATTCCCCACGCAGCAGCCTGCCGAATCTGCTCGACGTTGGCAGTGTCAAGGAAGAATTTCATCGCTTTGACCCCCTCCTGAGGAAATCAGTACTCTGGCTCAGCCTTAGGGCACCTGGACAACTTCCGTGACTTCGGGCACGGCTTCCTTGAGCACCTGCTCAATGCCCAGGCGAAGGGTCATCTCGGACATCGGGCAGCCCGTGCAGGCGCCCTGGAGCCGCACCTGTACCTGACCTTCCTCGGTCACCGCGACAAGCTCCACGTCCCCGCCATGCGCCATCAGGTAGGGTCTTATTTCCCCTATTACTTCCTCCACCTGCTTCTGCATTTCCTCGTGGGTCATCTTGTTATCCCCCTGTGCTTCCGTAAGCGCCAGGGCCTTTGGGCATATCCTCCTCATGGGTTCGCCTACTGGCCCATCTGCGCTCAACACAGTATACCCGCGGCCGTCGCTTACTGCTCGGCGGGAGGCTCGTGGAGCTGTATTGGCTCCTCCTCAATCCGGTCCACTCGCCATTGCCCTCGCTGACGCAGCAGCCACAGCTTCGCGGCTGCGGCGCCGCCGTCCTGGTAGGCAACGACGGCCGCCAACCAGGCTGCGTCTGGCTGCGGCCCCTGACCATCGGCCAATACCCGCATTCCCTTGGCTGGCCGTGCAGGAAAGCTTTTCCGTATCGCTTCTTGGGCTCCGGGCCCAACCTGGGCCAGGATTTTCTGCTGCCGCCTATCGGAAAGCAAACTCCACGGGTCTCCCGTGCCTGGTACTTGCGCCAGGCCGAACCATGCCGCCGCTGCCTCCCATGCCCCAGCCATAAGGCTGCCCGGCGCAGGTGGCATAGCCAGCTCCGCCTCCAGGCCCATTTGCGCTACCGCCATGCGGATTACCCGGCCGCGCACCTCAACCAACGCCTCGAAAGCTTCCAAGAAGGCCTTCAGCGGGACGAAGACCCAGCCTTCTCTAAGCACCGGCGGTGCCGCAAGCAAATACGGTCGCCCCTCCAGGCGCCCCTCGGTCTTCCCCAACTCAAGCACCAGCCGGGGCCGCACCAGGTCGCTGCCCACAACAACCGTCTCGCCTCGTAGCTCAATATGAGCGCCCAGCCACTCTGCCAAAGGCCGCGCCTGCACCATCACCACGCCAGCATTACTCCAGGG
>JANZZA010000734.1 GCA_026419655.1 Armatimonadota bacterium
GCTGGACATCAGCGGCCTGGTGGACCGCTCCGAGGAGCCGCGCGAGCTTGGAACGCTCTTGCCTGCTGATGTCCTTGTCGTGGGACGCGTAACGATGTTTCAAAGCAAGAAGCAAACCGTGGCCGGAGGCCTGCTGGACAGTCCTGTCCTGGGCGGCCTGCACAGGGAAAAGGGCATCGTAAAAATGCTGCTCAAGGTAGTGGAAGTCAGGACAGGCAGGGTCCTCGGCATTAGCGAAGCCACCGGTGAAGCCACCGAGGCCGTCATTGCTGGCGGTTATGCGGGCATCCTCTTCGGCGGCGCCCAGTTTGATAAGACCGCTATGGGCCGGGCAACTCGAAAAGCCATAGACCAGGCCGTCCGCATGATTGCTTCATGCCTCGAGAGAGCCGGGGTTGCCGTGCGTACCTGCCCCAACTGCAGCGCTGCTGTCCCCCGCGAAGCCCGGTTCTGCACCCAGTGCGGCAAGCGCTTGAAAAGTACCCAGCAGGCCGCCACGTGTCCGAAATGCGGAGAGCGGCTGCCTGCCGGGGCTAAGTTCTGTCCGGAGTGCGGGTCAAAGGTCAGATGAATTCAAGCACCGCGCCCCCGGTGCAAAAAACTCGTAACAGGCCTTGACATCATGTCGAGGAACTTGCTAGTATATACCTGCATTTATCATAAAGTTGTGCGGGGCAGGGATCTCGACCGGCGCCAAAGTATCGCATACTCGCAGCAAGGCGCAAGAGGAGCCGGTTATGACTACTACCGCAGCGCGAAAAATGGCCGTTGCCGGGGTGGTGGTGTTGATAACGTTCGGAGCGCTACCGGCATGTGCCATCACCATAGACGGCAGCGACGCCGACTGGAATGTCTATGACTGGCAGGGCACGGACCCAGGGGCCGATGGCACCGGCGCCGGGCATAACCTGAGCTACGACATACAGATAATGCGGTCGGTTTGGGGAGGTCCCGCGAACGACAGGTTTTATTTCTACTTCCGCGTCTGGGGTCCGCAGACGGGAACATATCAGGGCACCAACAACTCTCAGGCGCGGATACTCATTGATGCCGACCGCAATCCGGCCACGGGCGGGACACCGCCGAACGCCGGTAATCCCAGCGACGCCGGCCAGATGCCAGGCGGTATCGAATACTACCTCTACTGGAGTATGGGCAATTCTCCGCCAAATACAGCTAACGTCACGTTGTACTACTGGACCGGCACAACCTGGGCGGTACAGGGAACGTACCAGGCAGCGTGGGGGCAAGTTGGCACGACCTACTGGTTCATCGAATGGCAGGTCCCGCGCAGCGCCATCGGCAATCCAAACGCCATACACTGGCAGGCCTTCTTCTTCCAGAAGAATAAATCCTGGGACTTTGCGAGGAACACCGTGAGCAATAAGGCCGCCATCCCGGAGCCTGGGACGCTGGCGTTGCTTGCGCTTGGGCTTGCCGGTCTTGCATGGCGAAGACGTAGGGCAGGCGGCAGCTAACTTTGGAGACGGCGACCTCCCTTTTGGGCCGGATGACTGGTGTCATCCGGCCCGTCTCGTTTATGGGCACGCCGTTTTTTCGGGCCGCAGCCCTTTGACCCCAGGTGAGGAGCGACCGTGCTGCATAACTCCAGCAGGGGCACGATGCAAAGGGGAATGAGCGGTTCACCATGCCGCCGCGTGCCTGCAAAAGCGGGCGTGGTAGAGGTAACGTAAAGGTGTCTGGTCAAGGCTGCACGGTGGCCTCCCTTTGGAAGACTGGACCGGGCAGAAAAGGCCCTATGGCCTACCGCGCCCTTTCAACCGCTCTCCTGAAAACATGTCTGCACAGCCAGGACCACAAGGCATCTAGGCGTGGTGGCCCTCAGAAGCTGCGCGGCGGGAGTGATCGCTCAGGGCTTTTCCAGTTCTAACGCGCCGATTGCGAGCTGGGCGGTGGCTCTGGCAGCCTGTGATGCCTCTCGCCAGATCCC
>JANZZA010000736.1 GCA_026419655.1 Armatimonadota bacterium
GCTGGACATCAGCGGCCTGGTGGACCGCTCCGAGGAGCCGCGCGAGCTTGGAACGCTCTTGCCTGCTGATGTCCTTGTCGTGGGACGCGTAACGATGTTTCAAAGCAAGAAGCAAACCGTGGCCGGAGGCCTGCTGGACAGCCCTGTCCTGGGCGGCCTGCACAGGGAAAAGGGCATCGTGAAAATGCTGCTCAAGGTAGTGGACGTCAGGACAGGCAGGGTCCTCGGCATTAGCGAGGCCACCGGTGAAGCCACCGAGGCCGTCATTGCTGGTGGTTATGCGGGCATCCTCTTCGGCGGCGCTCAGTTCGACAGGACTGCCATGGGCCGGGCCACTCGAAAAGCCATAGACCAGGCCGTCCGCATGATTGCTTCATGCCTGGAGAGAGCCGGGGTTGCCGTGCGTACCTGCCCCAACTGCAGCGCTGCTGTCCCCCGCGAGGCCCGGTTCTGCACCCAGTGCGGCAAGCGCTTGAAAAGCACCCAGCAGGCCGCCACGTGTCCGAAATGCGGAGAGCGGCTG
Organism: Armatimonadota bacterium; assembly: GCA_026419655.1. Taxonomy (GTDB): domain Bacteria; phylum Armatimonadota; class Zipacnadia; order Zipacnadales; family FEN-943; genus JANZZA01. Next base: position 524 of record JANZZA010000736.1, read on the forward strand.
CCTGCCGGGGCTAAGTTCTGTCCGGAATGCGGGTCGAAGGTCAGATGAATTCAGGCACCGCGCCCCCGGTGCAAAAAACTCGTAACAGGCCTTGACATCACGTCGAGGAACTTGCTACTATGTACCTGCATTTATCACAACTAGTGCGGGGCAGGGATCTCGACCGGCGCGAAAGTATCGCATACTCGCAGCAAGGCGCAAGAGGAGCCGGTTATGACTACTACCGCAGCGCGAAAAATGGCCGTTGGCGGGGTGGTGGTGTTGATAACGTTCGGCGCGTTACCGGCATGTGCCATCACCATAGACGGCAGCGACGCCGACTGGACTGTTTATGACTGGCAGGGCACGGACCCCGGATATGACGATAAGGGTGTAGGTTCGAACAACATGCACGACATTCTGGTACTACGGTCGGCCTGGGGCGGTCCGTCGAACGATAGGTTTTACTTCTACTTCCGGGCCTCGGGGCCTGACACACACCTGTATACTGCGGGCGGTCAGAGCGGGTCGCGCGCGCGTATCTTGATAGACTCCGACCGCAACCCAGCCACCGGTGGCACCCCGCCGAACGTCACCCCCGGGGGAGGTACAATGCCGGGCGGTGTTAATTACTACATGGACTGGGTTATGGGAGCCTCTCCCCCCTCGACCGCTAACGTCACCCTGTACTGGTGGAACGGAACTGCCTGGCAGAACATGGGCACCTACACGGCGGGCTTCGGGCAGACGGGAACCTACTGGTTTACAGAGTGGCAGATCCCGCGCAGCGTCATCGGAAACCCAAACGCAATTTACTGGCAGGCTTACTTCTATCAGAAGAACAAGAGCTACGACTTTGCACGGAACACACCGTGGAACAAGGCCGCAATACCGGAGCCTGGGACGCTGGCGTTGCTTGCGCTTGGGCTTGCCGGTCTTGGATGGCGAAGACGAAAGGCGGGCGGCAGTTAACTTTGTAGACGGCGACCTCCCTTTTGGGCCGGATGACTGGTGTCATCCGGCCCGTCTCGTTTATGGGCACGCCGTTTTTTCGGGCCGCAGCCCTTTGACCCCACGTGAGGACCGACCGTGCTGCATAACTCCAGCAGGGGCACGATGCAAAGGGGAATGAGCGGTTCACCATGCCGCCGTCTGCCTGCAAAAGCGGGCGTGGTAGAGGTAACGTAAAGGTGTCTGCGCAAGGCTGCACGGTGGCCTCCTTTTGGAAGACTGGACCGGGAAGAAAATGCTCCACGACCTACCGCGCCCTTTCAACCGCTCTGCTGAAAACATATCTGCACAGACAGGACCACAAGGCATCTAGGCGTGGTGGCCCTCAGAAGCTGCGCGGCGGGAGTGATCGCTCAGGGCTTTTCCAGTTCTAACGCGCCGATTGCGAGCTGGGCGGTGGCTCTGGCAGCCTGTGATGCCTCTCGCCAGATCCC
>JANZZA010000095.1 GCA_026419655.1 Armatimonadota bacterium
GGAGAAAGGCCACATGCGGCGGCTTCTTGACCTGCGAAAGGAACTGGGCCTGGCTTGAGCGCTGCCTCACGGCTCCCAATAGGCCAAGCATAAGAGAACGGCCCTGCGATGAAACCGCAGGGCCGTTTCTCGCTCTCGCGGTGGTGCTTGTCCGTCGGCTCTCGCCGTTCACGCAACTATTTCTGGGCGGCAGCCAGACGTGCGCCGACGGCCTGCCAGTCCACGATGTCCATCAGCTTGGCCACGTAGTCCGCCCGCCGGTTCTGGTAGTCCAGGTAGTAGGCATGCTCCCATACGTCCACCGGCAGCAGCGGCACCATGCCCCAGCCAACCAGGTTGTTGTGAATTTCCGTCTGCATCACGACTAGCCGCTGGCCCACCGGCTCGTAGGCAAGCACGGCCCACCCTGACCCAGCCACTGCGACTGCGGCGGCAGACAACCATTTTTTCAGGTTTTCGAGAGAGCCAAAGTCGCGCTCAATCATCGCCGCCAGATTATCCGTGGGGGCCGAGCCGCCGGGCTTGAGGCTGGGCCAGTACAACGTGTGGAGCACGTGCCCCCCATAGTGGAAGGCCAAATCAGCCGAAAGGGCTTTGACCGCAGCAGTGTCTCCTGCGCGAGCAGCCGCATCAATCGCCGCCAGCGTCTTGTTCAGGCCAGCCACATAGGCAACATGGTGCTTATCGTGGTGCAGCTCAAGCTGCGTCTTGCTTATCACCGGCTCGAGGGCATCATAAGCATACGGCAGCGGGGGCAAAGTGTACTCGAGCTTCCCCTCAGCGTCCCGCTTTGCAGCATCCAGCATTCTCTGCACCTCCTCTGGGATATCAGCATAACTCGCAGCGGAAAGGCCGGCCAGGCCCAGCCCGGCCAAGCCCGCCGCTCGAAGAAAGCTCCTCCGGTCCACCCTACGCACCTCCACCAGGTCTTAAACGGCACCAGGGCCGGCCGAGAGCTCCGAGGCGCCAAAAGCCTCGGCCGGCCCTTGCTCAATGTACCTTACCCGCCACAGCAAGAGCAGCCCGACTTCCCCGAAGCCGCCGTCACTTCTACGTCCACCGCACGCTTGATAGTCCCGCGCACCGAGCAAGCCTGGGTGGCGTGTCGCAGAATCGCCTGCATGCGCTCATCGGGCAGGGCTTCGGGGAGATGCAGGTGCAGCTTGAAGTTGGTCCAGTGCTGTTCCCCATCTTCCTCGGCCTTTTCGGCGCTGGCGGTCACTGTCATTCCCTCGTAGGGAATCCCGCGTTCCTTGCAGTGCAGCGCGGCGACCATGCCGAAGCACTCCGCCAGGGCTGCCAGAAAGATTTCCGGCGGAAGAGGGGCCGTGCCCGTACCGCCCATTTCTGGCGGTACGTCTGCCTTGACCTCGTACCCCCTGATGTCGGCCGAGAAGACCGTCGGCCCAACGTTCTTGGCGGTCACTTCGATTTTCATGCTTCTCACCTCCGTGTCTGCAGGACACTGCGCCGTGCCCGGCGCCCTTCCTCAATGCCATCCTTCGTTGTCCCAACCTCTAGCTCAGCGGCCCCGTGCGTCCTCGGAGGCCTGTGCATGCAACTAACCCAGCTCCCGGTAGCAGAACCACCAGTCGTAGCCCTCATACTGCTGCAGGCGCTGGCGAGCGGTTTCCTCGTCCCCAGGCGGTGGGACTATGACCCTGTCGCCAATCAGCTCGTTTTCTGGCCAGTTGGCAGGCAGGGCCACCCTGTTGGCGTCCGAGACCTGTAGGGCCTTCACTATCCGGACGATCTCCTCCATGTTGCGGCCGACTTCCTGCGGGTAATACAGCATCGCCCGGATTACGCCCTTGTCGTCCACAATGAATACCGCGCGCACCGTGTTGCTGCCCTTGCCGGGATGTATCATGCCAAGCATTTCCGCCACCTGGCCCCGGTCGTCGGCGATGATGGGGTACTCAATCTCCACGCCCAGGTTTTCCTTTATCCACTGAGTCCACTTCATGTGCGAGAAAACCTGGTCAATGCTGAGCCCTATCAGCTCGCAGTTAAGCTCACGAAACCTGTCATAGCGCTTCTGGAAAGCCACGAACTCCGTCGTGCACACCGGTGTAAAGTCGGCCGGGTGGCTGAAAAGTACAAACCATTTTCCTGCGTAGTCGTCCGGTAGCGTCTTCTTTCCGTGGGTAGTCTTCACTTCAACCTGCGGGAACTTCTCGCCAATCAACGGTATGCGCCCTTCCATGCTAATCCCTCCTCGCGATATATAACCACGTTACTTCATTTTAACCGCCGTGTCGCACCGTCAAACCTGTTTTTCGACGACCCTTGCCGCGAAGTGGACAACGACCAGGAGAATCTTACTTGCCGCTGCTGACAGCTTCCGCGATAGCTGTACCTAGCTGCCTGCACGAAGCCAGGTCGCTTTCCGTGGGCACGAGATGAGCTGTTACCGGCTCGCCCACTACTTTCATTTTCAGGTCCGCAAGGCGCTGAGCGATGAATTTGGGGGCCTCCCCGCTCCAGCCATACGACCCAAAAGCGGCGCCCACCTTGCCTCGAAGATTCAGCGTGGCCAGTGAACTGAGCAGGTCCCACACCGGCTTCACGGCATCCCCGTTTATGGTCAGGCTGCCCACGGCCACAGCGTCCGCTGCCTCTAGCTGATCTATGACGTCGCCAGCGGACACCCCGCTCAGGTCGAAAAGAGCCACGCTCATTCCGGCCTGCCTGGCGCCCTCGGCTATTTCCTCGGCCATTCGCGCCGTATTGCCATAAGATGATGCGTAGAACACAAGTAGCCGCCTGGTGCTGTCAGGCTCCGGCTGGGTAGCCCACTGGCGGTAAAGATCGAGGTACTCTTCGACACCGCGGCGGATTATTGGGCCATGGCTTGGGCAGACCATGCGCACATCCAGCGCCGCCACTTTGTCCAGAGCCTGCAGCGCGTATTGCTTGAATGGCCGCATAATCACGTTGAAGTAGTAGCGGAATTCGTGGCTGTAGTCGGCGACGAGGTCGTTAAAGAGCCGGTCATCACAGTAATGAGCACCGAGAAAGTCGCAAGGGAAAAGAATCCCGTCGGGTTCGAGATAAGTGAACATGGTATCGGGCCAGTGAAGGAAAGGCGCGATGATGAATCTCAGTCGTCGGCCGCCGAGGTCTATAACGTCTTCATCGCCGACGATTAGCGGCTCACAGTCGCGGTTGAGCAGGCCTTCTAGAAAGCGCCGGGCGTTGCGCGCACACACAACCTGGGCACCCCCGGCAGCCCTCAGCACGGCATCTAACGCTCCAGAATGGTCTGGCTCCGTGTGATTCACCACGACGTAGCTCAGGCCAGCAATGTCCATGACACGGCCGACGTTGTCGAGCAGCACGTCTGTGAACTGGCGCTTGACGACCTCGACCAGCGCGGATTTTTGCTCGCCCTGAATGAGGTATGAGTTATAGGTTGTGCCCCTGGGGGCGTGCATTATGACGTCGAAGATGCGTATTTGCGGGTCAAGAGCACCCACCCAGTGGATCCCTGGCGCAATTTCTACTGGAAGCACCCTGCATGCCCTCCGGTCAGGAAAGGCTAACCCTGGAGCGCCGAGATAGTGCGTCTCCGGCTACTCCACCGGCTCGAACATGTCCTTGCCGACGCCACATTCCGGGCATGCCCAGTCCTCTGGCAGGTCCTCGAAGGCGGTGCCCGGCGGAATACCGTTGTCGGGGTCTCCTACGGCGGGATCATAAACGTAGCTGCAAGCCATGCACTGGTATTTCATCTTCGCTTCCCCTCTCATTTTGGGGCCGTGGCGGCCACTTGTTGCTTAGCCGCAAGGCTACCGTCCTCTTCGCCGCTCATTTGAACAGGTCCGACGTTTCCTTGCACCACAAGAGAAGGTCCAGTTCCTCCACCGTAATGCCCATCGCCTGGGCCACGTCCACCATCGCCTCCTCGATTTCCATATACTTTCGCCGCGACAGCGACCGCGGCATCTCCTCGATCACACCCAGGTGCACCAGATTTCTCAGAATATGCCTGTCGAGAATAGCCATACCCGCGGCGCGGCCGATGTTGCGAAGAAAATGCGTGGCTTCCTTGTAGCCCAGCCCGCGCACGTTTGCCACCAGCCACTCTCGCGCTGCCCGGGGCTCGCCAAGCCTGTCTAACGTCTCTCTTACCGCCAGGTGACCGTCTCTTGTGAATAGTTCCCTCAGTGCGACGACGTTGGCGGCCTTAGTATTGTGAAAGCGCACGCCTTTTAGCTGGCCGGCTACCTCACAGGCCTCTCCGCATAATAGCAGCCCGCAATCCCTCAGCCGCTCAACGGCTGCCCAGCACTGCCGCGCTTTCGACTGGGGCGTAAACAGACAAAACACCAGCTCTGCGAAGAGGTCCTCGTCGCTTGCCTCATCACCTAGCCGCCGGAACTCGCCCAGCCGCGTTTGGATTGCGTCCTTCAGGGCAACGTAGCGACGCTTCAGGTCATCTAGTGCGCGCTGTCTGACTGTCCCGCGCCGGCGCATCTAGGTATGCTTTCCAACCTACTTGCCGGTGACGACGCAGATGCCGGCCGGCTGCTTTATGCGCAGAGCGCCGGTCTCGAGGACCCTGAACAGGTGCGTCATGCCGTCGTTTCCGATGTAGGCGATCGTGAGGTCAACGCCGACGGCCAGGTCGGCCACGTGGGCGCCAACCTGCATGACGAGCAGCGTCTTTTCGGGCACGTGGCGCGACGAGAACAGGCCAGCCGCAGCGAGTTCTTCAATCATGTCCTCTAAATCCGCGCCCTGCGGGGTCCAGCGGTGGGTCAGGGCCAGAGTCTGAGGGCTGGCGACCAGGGCATACGGGCCAGGGAAGCCAGCCTCAGCGAGCTTGGTGGTTGCCGCCACGACGTCCGAGAATAGCGCCTCACCGTCGCTCCAGTCGCCGCCCTTGACTTCAAGCCTGCCCGGCACGTTGAGCAGTCCAGGCGTGCCGCAAGCCTGGCAGCCCAGGAAAACCTCCTGGTCCTCGCGTGTCGCGCATTTGGCCGCGGCCATAGCTGCCGCCGACCAGTCCATGGCGCCGAGAACCTTGGCCTGCTCAAGCTGGCGCCAGTCAATGGCAAAATCCTCGCCGTTCTCACAAAGCTCGACGAGGACCGACTTAGGCCCCTCGGGTCCTATTTGCACTGTTGGGACAGCAGTCACCCCAGCTCCCAGCGGCCCGAAAAGCGGCAGCACTCGTCGGCCCACGAGAAGATTCCTGGCAGTGTTGACCACAACCTCCTCTAGCTGTTCCCACTGCTCTTCGCTAAGTGGTGCTGCATCGCGCCCGAGATAACTAGCCATTGTCTAAGCCCCCTTTTGTGCCGGCTACTCGCCAGCCTTTGACTGGCCGGAAAGATCTCCGACGGTCGGCTTGCGGTCGTCTGGTCCCTCGGCCTCTTCCAGAAGCTCCTCAAACTCTTCGAGGTGGTCCACTTCCTCGTCGCGGATATGGGCAAGGAGGCGCTGGATTTTGGGGTCTGCAATAGCTGCGATGTGGGCGTTGTACTGTTCAATGGCCTCCTTCTCCAGCTCGACGCCTCTGCGGTTGGCAGCCACCGGGTCTGAAGCGGCATACCGTACCTTTCGCGGAGTAAGCTCGGGCTCGCCGCCTAACTCCACTATCGCTTCGGCCAGCCACTCGATGTGCCGCATCTCGTCAAGGGCAATGTCGAACATTTCCATCTGGGTCGGACAGTGAGCAGTCACGACAAAATGCGAGTGCATGTACACCAGCGTTGCTTCCACTTCGCCCGTCAGATCATCGTTGAGCATACGGATTATTTCGGCCTTGTCAGCCATCGGCCTCCCTCCTTTAGCCATGCGTCTATACTCATAAGCCAGGACCTAGATAGCAATACCGCCATCCTGCCCATTGCCGCCGCCCGCGGCTCAGTCGTGGGCTCTCGGCGCAGTCTCGCAGAGCGGGACAAAATGCTTTTACCCTTCCCGCGTCCGCCCTGGAGACGTGGCATTCGCCCGACCCCTCATTACCGTTGTGCCGACCCCGGTCACCGGGGCCGGGGCTGGTTTTTCCTGTACCCTTTAGACCGTAAAGGCTACCGCACGCAGATCGTTTTAGGCCTTCTTCTTGCGGCCGCCGCAACCGCACGTGCGCTTTTTCTTTTCCGTCATCGCCTGGCCGCAACACTCAGGCGCCTTGGCGGGCTTTTCCTTCAGCGTCACCGTCCCGCCACAGCTCTTGCACTCGTACACAACTTTCTCCGCTGCCATTGTATTTCCCTCCGTGCCTTAGACAGTATTTGAAACACGTACTTATCTCTGACCCGGAGCAGATCGTCCGCCCGGTGCTGCGCGATTCTCGGTCTTCCACTTGAATCCCTGTCCTAAGATTCGTTGCTGCGGGTGGTATTCCTTTAGAACACCCTGAATTGTTCCCTGGTCGCACTGCAGACCGGGCACTTTTCAGGCGTAGCGCCGATGGCCGTGTAGCCGCACACTGCGCATATAACCACCGGGTCGTCGCCAAAGTCTTCTTCCTTCAGCGCAAGTTCGCGGGCATTGGAATATAGCCCCGCGTGAATCCTCTCTGCGCTGATAGCATAGTGGATGCTCTTCTGTGCTTCCCTTTCGCCCTGGAGCTTAGCCACAGCGTCGAAGGCGGGGTACATCTCGTCCACTTCATAAGTCTCACCGTCAATCGCGGCCTGAAGGTTGTCGGGCGTCGCGGCGAGGTCGCCCAGGGCCTTGAAATGATTCGTTGCGTGAACTTGCTCGGCGTAGGCGATGGCGCGGAAGAGCCGTGCGATGTTCGGCTTGCCATCGGCTTCGGCCTGGTCGGCAAAGATGAGGTATCGCATGTGGGCCTGGCTTTCCCCGGCGAAAGCATCTCTGAGATTCTTGTCGGTCATCTTGCGCATTGCCACTTTCCTCCCTTGCCAGTACTTTTGGAGCCGGCCAATTAGCTGCGGACTGGTGGCAAGGTGTATAGCATAGTTACTCAAATCTGTCAAGGCACACGACACAACGGGGGCTGCTCAGTTTTCTCGGGACTTTCTGCCAGGCCAGCCCTGAGCTGACCTGGGAGCCCCGCACGGTGGCTTTTGGGTGACAAAATGTGCAAAGTGTTCTCACTCAGGTGA
>JANZZA010000145.1 GCA_026419655.1 Armatimonadota bacterium
AGACCCCCTTCCCAAACTTTTTCGTGCTGCTTCCATTGCACGCTTCTCCACAGCCCCCTAGAGCCTTCACGTAGTTGGCGGGCAAAGCCGCCATCCCGGTATTGAGCGGAAACAGCGGGCTGGCCGCCCCTGCCCTGTGCATCTAAGCACCGGCGTTGGCACGGCCCCAGTCATTGCAGCCCGCGCTCCGCCAGCCGCACCGCCTGCAAGATGGCGGCTGCCTTGTTCATCGTCTCCTGGTACTCGCGGTCAGGGTCGCTGTCGGCCACTATTCCTCCGCCCGCCTGCAGATAGGCCACATCTCCCTTCATGACCACCGTGCGCAGGGTAATACAGGTATCCATTGCGCCGGAAAAGCCGAAATAACCTACGGCGCCCGCATACGGCCCCCGGCGCACCGGTTCCAGCTCCTCGATAATCTCCATGGCGCGGATTTTGGGCGCGCCAGCGACGGTGCCGGCCGGAAAAGTTGCCCGCAGGAGGTCAAACTGGTCGCGGTCGGGCCGAAGCCGCCCCCGCACATTGCTCACGATATGCATCACATGGCTGTAGCGCTCGATGGTCATCAGCTCGTCTACCTGCACGCTCCCCGGCTCGCACACGCGCCCGATGTCGTTTCGGTGCAGATCAACAAGCATGACGTGCTCAGCCCGCTCCTTGGCGTCGGCCAGGAGATCTTCGGCCAGCCGCCGGTCTTCTTCTTCATCAGCGCCGCGTTTTCGCGTCCCGGCGATGGGGCGCGTCACCACCTCTCCCGCGTCCTCTGTGACAAGAATCTCCGGCGACGCCCCAATGAGCTTCAGGTCGCCAAAGCTGAGATAAAACATGTATGGCGACGGATTTATGGCCCGCAGCGCCCGGTAGACATCAAAGGGGTCCGCACCTACCTGCACGTGCATGCGGTGCGAAAGGACAACCTGAATGACATCGCCGGCAGCGATATACTCCTTCGCGGCAAGGACTGCCTGTCGGTGCTGGGCACGGGTCATTGTGCTGGGCAGGGCCGAGGGGTCCTCGGGCACTCGAGCCGGCCGCGTCGCGTTCTTTTCAGCCACAACAAGCGGCCGACTCAGCAAATCCACCAGCCGCTCGATCCGCTCGATGGCTTCCCAGTAAGCCTGTTGCGGATCTCCTTCCACATGTGCATTGGCCACTACCCGCACGCGATTCATCACATGGTCGAAGACCAGCAGTGTATCGGCGAGCATGAACTGGCAGTCAGGCAGGCCCAGGTCGTCGGGCTTCAGGGCTGGCAGCTCCTCGAAAAACCGCACCAGGTCATAAGCCATATAGCCAACCATGCCGCCAGGGAAGCGCTTCCAGCCCGGCAGGGGAACGTACTGATAAGCAGCCATCAGGTTCCTGAGTACATCCAGCGGGTCACGGCTCTCTGGCAGGTCAAGTTCCTCAACCTCGGCCCCGCGCCGGATGGTCACCTGCCTGTCCTTGGACGCCATGACCAGTGGCGGCCCAACAGCAACATAAGAAAACCGCGCCACATTCTCCCCGCCGCTGACGCTCTCCAGCAGGCATGCATAGTCGCCGTCACGCTGCCGCAGCTTGAGAAATGCCGACACCGGCGTATCTAGGTCCGACAGTATCTCTCGGTACACGGGCACCAGATTGCCTTTTTCAGCCAGCCGCGCAAAGCTCTCATAGTCCGGCACATACATTGTCCTCACCCCATCTGCCCGACAGCCAAACCGGCCCAGGCACGCTACCTACCAGCTATCCCTTTAAGAGATGCGCCACCAAATCCCGACGAAAGGGCCGCCCACACCTGCGGATGAGTGGCCCGCTTCTGGGGGAAACCCTTTGAAAAGGGTTGTCCCCCAGGCCCCCTTCCCAAACTTTTTACACTTTGGGCGGGCCGGATTTCTCGGCGCGAGACCAATCGGCTGAACAAGCCGGACCCCCGGATGTGCCCGGTGTCATCCCTACGCGCACCGGATGGCTGGCCCTGTCGCTGGCGCGCCAGGGAGCAGAATCGTGTCCTCCCTACGCGCACGGGATGGCTGGCAGCAGTAGCATGGGGCACGCTACTGGCTGGTGTCCTCCCTATGCGCACGGGATGGCTGTCTTGCGCCGAAAAATCCCGCCCACCCGCAAGACGCGGCCACTACTACCACCACCCGCCCTCACCCCCGCAGGCACCGGTGGCCGCGCCCCTCCGCCAGGGAGCACGAGCATTTACGGGGAGGGGGTGCAGGGGGAACCCCGCTTTTTGCCCAAAGGGGGGGTCCACCTGCCGGGTGTATTTCTGGGGGAAACCCTTTAAAAAGGGTTCTCCCCCAGACCCCCTTCCCAAACTTTTTCGTGCTGCTTACACCTGACGCAGGCGGGGTAGACGTCGGCCCGCGCTGCCAGTGAACCGCGGGGACGGCTGGAGCAGCCACCAGCTAGCTAAAAGCAGCGACGCGGCCTGCCCTGGCCGCGCCGCGGCAGTCTGGCGTGTTCCAGGCACCGGCTTTAGCTCAGCTTTACTACTTGCCCCGTCCGCGCCGATTCATAGGCTGCCATCACAACTTCGACGGCCTTCATCCCGTCCTCGCCTGTTATCGGCACCGGCTCGCCCGTGGCCACACACCGCACAAAGTCCTCTACCAGTCCCATGTCGGGCGAGTAGGCATATCCTTCCCACACGTAGCTGCGGTCTTCGTTGCGGTAGAAGTCCAGCCGCTCGATGAACAGGTTTATGTCCACGTTAGCCTTGGTGCCGACGACGTACATGGTGGCATCGCCCCAGATTGGGAAATGAGGCGGTCGGGACCAGGAGCAGTCAAGGGTCACAAAGGCCCCACCCCGGAGCGTCATCGTCAACAGCCCGGCGTCCTCGCAGGTGATGTCCGGCCGGAAAAACCGGTCGCTTTCACAGTAGACGGTGGCAAATTCGTCGCCGGTGAAGGCGCGGACGAGGTCAGCGATGTGGACGGTATGGTCCATGACGGCGCCGCCGCCGGAGAATTCCGGCTGGACGAACCACCC
>JANZZA010000152.1 GCA_026419655.1 Armatimonadota bacterium
ATCGCCGCTCAAAGGTCGGCCGTCAGCGGTGTGCACTTCCCCCGGTCTGGGTAAGTCGATACCAGGTTCTGCAGCAGCCTCCGAGGTGATGCTACGCGCCGGACCCTTTAGTGGCCGAAACGAAATCCTGAGAAAACCAAATACTCCCTCTCGCCTGCTTAGCTTCAGGGATGGTGCTCTCTAATCGTCCTCCGTCGAAGGGTCTCGGGCCGCGCCGCGAGCAAGAAAGCGCCCCGAAAGGGTTTTTAAGGTCTTGTTGCGGTGGAAGTTCCTCCAAAGGTTTCTCTCCCAGGCCGTCGTGCGAAAGCTTTTAGCAGCGCATGTGTCACCTGCGCCCTTCTGCGCGAGCTTCGGCTGAAGCCAGAATACTGGTGGCCTGGTGAGAACACGAAAAAATGCGGGCCTCATCAGACCTTCACTCTGCCGTCTGAACCTGCCAAACGTGCGGCGGCTGGGCAGCAGGCCAGTCGCGTGGACGCGTGCGGAACAGGTGCACCAGCGTGGCTTCTACCAGCGGCGCGGTCAGCGAAATCTTGCCCGGCCCGCCGACCCTGAACAAATATCCCCATCCGCCGACATGGTAGCCCGCCACGTAGGCCCCTGTTTCGCCGCGGAGCAGCACCCAGCCGCCATAGTTCTCCAGCAGCGGTCGGTTGACCGTAGCCGAGGCCCCAGATAGCTTTTCCTGGACATCGGCGGACAACAAACCTCGGCCCGCAGGCGTCAGAGATAGTGGCTCGCTCGGGTAGTCATCGGCGAGAGATACTGGCAGGCCCACAATCCGGGACAGGCCGCCTATGCCAGCGCCCCGCTCCCAGCGCACTATCCTTCCCTGCTCGCGCACCGGCCAGCATGGATAGAAGAAACTAAAGCCGCCAGTCTCCCACCATATCCCACCAGCGGCGACGTAGCGCCGGACGGCTTGAAGCACCTCCTCCACACGGCCAGGAGCCGGCACCGGGAAAATCTCGCCGTAGGGGTTGACTATGGCAAACCACTCCCGCGGCTGGGCACAGGCACGTAGCAGGTCTTCCGGGTCAGTCAGTTCGCGGACTTCCAGCAACTGCTGCGAGAGGACAGGCGCCGTCGCTAGGGCCTCACGCCACTGAGCCGGTCCAGCGTCGGCCCAGGCCGGCCCGGGACCGTTGGGAGTGAGGTTGATAAGCCCGATTAATTTGGGCGCGCGGGGCCACTCAGCAGGTGGCTTATCCTCAAGTCCAGCAGGTGGCGCCTCGCCCACAGGCGATGGCGTCGCCTGGATC
>JANZZA010000173.1 GCA_026419655.1 Armatimonadota bacterium
AATCGCGACCTTTCCCTCGACGAGATAGCCGCAGACTATTTTGGGGCCGCCTTTGGGGACAAAGCCCCCCAGGTTCGCGAGTATCTTGCGACGCTGTCGGGATTGTTCAACCCGCGTTTCTTCCGTGGCGAGCTTTCCGAGGCCGAGCGAAAAAGAACTATCCCCTGCTGGCGTAAGATTAACACGGTGCTTCGTGGCTTCTCGCCGGTTATCAAAGAGGGGTTAGCTGCGTCCGCCGCCGAGCCGGCGCGTGCGCTTTCGTGGCGACTGCTGCGCGACCATGCCCAGTTTTGCCGGCTTCTCAGCCGCGCTCTTATCGCACGCTACAAGGGTGACGCCGAGCAGGCTCGCCCCGCTGCCCTAAAGCTCGTGCACTGGGTCCGGCGCCATGAGCGCAGGCTGCATCCGTTCCTGGACGTGTGCTTGTTCCTGACCGTAATGGCGCCCCACCTGGGCTTGTCAGCCGACGACCTTTCACGATAGCAATGGGGCGTGGGTCTGGCGCCAGGTGCGGAAAGTTCTCGCAGCACACTAAACTGCAGACAGCTTTTCTGGGGGCCCACCCTTTTCGCGGGGACATACACTGGGGCGTGTGCAGAAGCCCAGGTCCAGTAGGTTCAGTGCCTTCCATGCGAAGTCCTGACCTTGGGCGACCGCAAAAGGCCCAGCTACCCTGTCTGTTGCTCTTCAGACGCTTGCAGCTCCGGCGGCAAAAAAGAGTCCGGAGCCAAGTGTACGTCAGCGGGCGCTATAGAAGCAGCCACTTGCGAGCCGACCTGCAGGGCGGCCTGGCCGATGGACTGGCGGGTCATGAGGGCGTGGAGCCTCAGCTCGCCGACGCCGAGTACCACATCGGCAGCGCCGCCGATGACCTCAATGTCTGTGACTGTGGCCGAAAAGCTTGATGCGTCCCCTTGGCTGCCAGGCTTAATGACAACATTTTCCGGGCGGATGGTTGCAATGACGGGGCCGTTCCACGCGGGTGCCTCGGCCGCCAGCAGCCTTGGCCCCCCGGCTATCTGGCAAAGCACGCCGTGCGCAGTTTTTTCCCACTGCTCGACCGGCAAGAGGTTGCGCACGCGAGTAAACTCGGCCACAAAACGGCAATTGGGACGAGTAAAAACTTCCTCCGGCGTGCCCACCTGTACGAGAAGACCCTGGTAGATTATCCCGATTCGGGTGGCGAGCCGCAGAGCTTCTTCAAAGTCGTGGCAGACATGCACTAACGTCGTCCCAAAGCGCTCCGGAAGGGTTTTTAGCTCTTCTCCGACGGCTATGCGAGTAGTCTCGTCCAGGGCGCTAAGGGGTTCGTCGAGAAGCAGAGCGGTGGGCTGAGGAGCCAGCGCACGGGCTAAGGCGGTGCGCTGCTGCTCTCCTCCACTTAGGGTTCGGGGCGCACGGTGTAGAAGATGTGAGATACGTAGAAGGTCCGTAAGTTCTGTCACTCGCGCTTCGATACGGTCGGCTGGCCAACGCAGCAAACGCAGTGAAAAAGCGATGTTCTCGTAGACGCTAAGATGCGGGAAGAGTACGTAATCCTGAGGTACGTAGCTTATGCGTCGGCGCTCTGGGGGAAAATCGGTCACGTCTACGCCGTTTATGAACACCTGGCCGTGGTCAACGGGATGCAGTCCGGCAATGCATTCGAGGAGAACGGTCTTGCCAGCGCCGGTCGGCCCCAGGATGACGAAATATTCGCGCTCCTGGATGGCGACGGAGACGCCCCGCAGGGAGAAGTCCCCGAGGCGCTTATGGATGTCGCGAATTTCTATCATGGTCTTGAGAAACTGCTTTCCGAGAATGGCTGCGCCGTGTGCCGCTCAGGCTCTGTGGGCCACCGCTTGTTCCTGGCCGCCGGGGGCTAGGCAAGGGTGGCCTTGCCGCCCAAACGCTTGAACAACGCCAGCGACACGACGGCTATGACCAGCAGCACTATAGTGAGGGTTAGGCCCAGGTCAATGCGGCCCGTGGTCATATTCAGGAAGATAGCCACGGGGATGACGTCGGTTTTCATGCGAGTAGCACCAGAAAACATGACCACGGAGCCGAAAACACCCAGCGCGTAGGCCCAGTTGAGGACGGCACCCGCTATCAAGCTGTTACGGGCCAGCGGGAGGGCTACCTTACGGAAGGCCTGCCACTCCGTGCAGCCCAAAGTACGGGCTACTTGCTCATAGCGCGGATCTACGCTGTCGAAGCCTGCCTTCATGGAGCGCACAGCGAGACTGATCGTCGGGAAAAATATCGCCAGCACTACTCCCGGCCGGCTGTAGGCAAACTCCATGATGTTTGTTTCTATCCATACGCCCGGCGGCGTCTGGAAAAACATCAGCAGCGCAATCCCTGCGATTAACTGGGGCAACACTATCGGCAGGTCAACGATTGTGTCCACAACCGACGCGAGAGGAATCCTGTACCGCGAGAGTACATAGCCGGCTGGAATGGACAAGAGCACGGACACAGCCGTCGAGACGCCCACGCAGAGCAAAGAGAAATTGATCGAATAGGTCACCTGGGGGTCGCGAAGACTCTCCGTAAATTCCTGCCACGTGATGAAAGGAAAAATGCTTAGCAGCACGCCTGCTAGCAACAGCACCAGTGCCCATAGGGCTGCGTGTACTGCCATGCGGAAAAGAACGTTCTGCGAGAATAACCGGGCAAACATGATAGTTTGAAGCCGCCTCGCTCCCGCTCTGCCGTCAGTCCTTGCTCAGTAGTTCCTGCGACGGCCTCCGCGGATACCCTTCTTCTTCGAAAATCTTCTGACCTTCAGGTGAGGCCAGCAACTGCATAAAACCACGGGCCGCCTCCGGGTGCTTGCTGAATTTCAGCAGGCCGACGGATATTTCTACCGGCTCGTAAAGTTTCGCGGGAATGGGCAGGTGGTCACAGTATTTGGCAAACTGCTTGGCCTGGGCCATCCAGACAATGGCGGCGTCTACAGTCCCGATGGACACCCAGTAAGCCAGCTCGGGGATGTTAAGCGCTCTTCTTGCCGGAAGTCCCTGG
Source organism: Armatimonadota bacterium (assembly GCA_026419655.1). Taxonomy (GTDB): domain Bacteria; phylum Armatimonadota; class Zipacnadia; order Zipacnadales; family FEN-943; genus JANZZA01. The sequence continues at coordinate 3,010 of JANZZA010000173.1, forward strand.
AATTCGTCCCATATGCCCATGCGCTCGAATACCTGCTTTGCCAGTCTCCCACCGGCGCAAGCTTCAGGTTCGCCAATGGCTACCTTCAGGTCCTTTCGCAGGAAATCTTTCAGGCCGGCCACCTTCTTGGGGTTGCCCTTCGCCACCAGGATTACGGGTAGAAAGTAGGCAATGTGCTTGCGTTCGACGAGGAATCCTCGCTCGTCGGCCTGATCGAGGTAAAAGTGCTCGCCGGGCATGTAAAGGTCGCCGCGCCGGGCGAAGGTAAGCTGAGCGAGAAGACATCCAGAGCCGGCATAGGCAACGTTGAGCTTGACGTTAGGGTTGCGCTCCTCGAAAATCCGTGCCAGTTTCTCCACTGGGGGACGAAGGGCCGCCCCACAGTACATATGTAGCTCGGTCCGCCTGCCGGTCCTCGGGGTGTGCCATGCGGGTCCAGGCATCCATTCGGCAATCTTTTCCTGAGCGTCCTCACCTGTCAGCTTTCCCAGTGCTTTATACGCTGCCACCTTGTTGGGAGCGCCCTTTACTACACCCACCATCGCCGGGAAGGCCGGGCAATACTCTTCCGGCACCGGCCCCAGCACCATGACCTTAGTGAGCTTCTCTTTTGGCATGGCAGGGCCGCTGGCATCGGAGTCAGGCGCAGTTTTTTCGCCGGCAGGCTCGACAACCGGACACTCGTTGGCCTGGTAGACAGGTGGCAATGAACATCCCGCGTAACTTAGTCCCACCTCCGCTTTGCCCTCGGCCAGGAATCGGTAGATATCGCCAGGAGTCGGCGGAGCGACCAGGCGCCCCTGGAGTGTATCCAGCAACCCGGCCTTTTCGAGTGCCTGACGCGCGTAGTAACCCTGGCTGGTATCCGCAGGTGCTACGACGATTGATGAAGCCTTGGCGAGGTCCGAGAACTGTTCGATGCGCGCCGGATTGGACTTGGGCGTCAGCACCGCAATCTTGTTGAGCGCCCAGGCGGAGGGCTTAGCATCAAGAAGGCCGGCGGCCTCAAGCGCTGCCAACTCCCGGTCCCCAGGCATGATAATTAGGTCGGGCTTCGGGCTGGCTGTTTTAAGTCGGTCCGCCAGACCCCAGGCATTTATGATCTGGTATTCTATCTTCGGCCCGCCGGCGCCCTGGCCCATGAGGTCGTCAAACTTTCCTACCCACTCCGCCAGGCCGCATGGCAGCCAAACACGGACTGTGCCGCCTGCAGCCCCGGAACCAGGTTCAAGCGGCTGTGCCTCTTGCCTGGGCTTCGCACATCCGCCCATGTTTCCGGCCAGTACTGCCGCCAAAGACACGGCTGCCAGAGCTTGACCTGTCCTGCGAAGAGTCATCCTCAGACCCCCGGGCACGTCCTGTGGACGCCTCACGTGTCTCTTTCTACTTGATTCTGCCTGATGAACGCCAGGTTGCCAAAGCCTGGTTCCTGGCCACTGCTTGCCGCTTGCTGTTTGAGGCGCCGGTACCTGGCTATCGGGAACCCGTTGGTCGAACCTTTGCGTTTTTCCCCACGCGGCCCCACCGCTTTCTCAGCAAAGGAGGCACAGCAGTGAGAAGGTCTGCAGCAATAGTGTTTAGCCTCGCTGTAGCCGCGGCCACCGGCATTTTGTCGTGGGTTTTTCTGAGGCCATCTCCGGCAACGGCGTCGCCTGTTGTTTCGCGCAAGCCCATAATGGTCTTTGCGGGTGCAGCGTCGAAACCGGCACTAGAGCAATGCGCCCGGCTATACCAGCAGCGCACCGGCCAAAAGATCGAGACCACTTTCGCGGGTTCCGGAACAGTTCTGGCCCAGGTAGTCCAGGAGCACATCGGCGACCTGTATATTCCGGGGTCTAACGACTACATGGACCGGGCCGAGCAAAAGGGCGCCGTGATTCCGAGGACGCGCCGGGTGCTCGCCTATCTGGTGCCCGCGATCCTTGTCGCAGAGGGTAATCCCAAGAATATTCGAGGCCTGGCGGACCTCGCTCGCCCGGGGCTACGGGTTGTCATTGGCCAAAAGGGAGCCGTATGCCTCGGAGATGCGGCCGAGGATATTCTCAAAAAGGCTGGCTTACTGGAGAAGGTGCGCCCGCGGATAGTGTCTTATGCCATGAGCTGTGAAGATGTTCAAAACGCTTTGCTGATGGGGGAAGCTGATGTAATCATCGGTTGGGACTCCATGGCTCGTCAACACCCGAAGAAAATTGACCTTATACCCATACCCAAGAAATATCTCGTCGCGGTGTATAACATCCCCGGGGCAGTAATAACCTGGAGTAAGAACAAGGCTGCTGCTGAGGTTTTCCTCAACTGGCTCACCGGGCCGTCGGGGCGGTGGATTTTCAAGCGCCACGGGTATACAGTAAGCCTCAAGTAGCAGGGACTGGAGCACCTGAGAATCCGGGAGGGGAAGCCCATGTCACGCTTCCGCGGAGTGCTCATGAGCATAGCATTCATGTTCGCGCTCCAGACAGGGCCGCTTTTGGCGCAGCAGGTGTCGCCCGACCGCGCTTACGTTGACGCTGTGCTGGACGGCCTTGTGAAGGCTGGCGTTCTCTCACAGCAGCAGGCACAGCAGATACGCGCTGATGCTGTGCGGGCTGCGGAGGCCGCTGCTGCCCAGGCGCCGGAGCCGGCAGTGGCTCCCGCGTCCGCCGCCGCTCAGCGGCAGCCCAAGCGTAAACCCTGGTACGAAACTATGAAAATCAGCGGTTATACGCAGGCCCGTGCCGCGTATTTCGAGGACTACCCTAACCCGGAAGCTTCCAAGGGCAGCAGCGATTTTGCCGTAGCGCGGGCGCGGACAGTTTTCAGCTTCCAGCCCAGCGACCTGACCGATGCTTACTTTCAGCTCGACTTCGGGCGCGGCGAGCCGACGGTCAAAGATGCGTGGGTCCAGCGGGCCCTGAGCGCAGGACGTGAATGGCGCTGGCGCCTCGGCCAGCAGAAAGTCCCCTTTGGTTTCGAGACGCCCCAGAGCGACAACGACCGGTTACCCTTCGAGCGCACCAACCTATCTACCACTCTCTTTCCCGGCAACCGAGACACCGGGTTGGTTCTCTACTACACGCGCCCACAAGACGCTGCTTTGTTCGCCAGCGGTCGGGAGGTTTTCGGCGCCGGTGATTTCGGTAACTTTGCGATTGGCCTGTTCAATGGCCAAGGCGCGGCCTACCGGACCCTCGACACGGGTGCCAGGGTGTACGACGGGGCCGAGACCAACAGCAACAAGCACCTCATGGTCCGTTTCGCCAAACCCTTTTCCCTTGGAGCCGGCGGCCGATATGCAGAAGCCGGTGTGAGCTACTGGCATGGTCGCTACCGGTCGGCGAAGGCCGACAGGGAGTTCGACGACCGTATGTTAGGCCTGCACGCCTATCTTGCCCCCGCCCCGTGGGGTCTACAGGCAGAGTACTTTACGGGGAAAACGGAAGGCGGCGACGTGGACGCCTGGTACGGCATGGGGCTGCTGCGGGCCGGCCGCAAGGGGCTGGTCTTTGCGCGGTACGAGGACTATGAGGGTCCGCGCAAGGGCAAGGGGGTAGGCAACATTTTTGACCGGCAACGTTGGTGCCTGGGATACGCCTACGACCTGGACCCCCGCACTCGCCTCACGCTCGAATACGATATTGAGCGCGTTGAGGCAGCCGGCAATCAGCCTGCCTTCCACAACGACGTGCTCGGCGTGCAACTGCAAGCTACCTACTGAAACCAGGCGCATGGACATGGTATCATATCTGCTGGCCCGGCCAAACAGGGCCGGGGCAGTATTTGCGTGCTGCTGGCCATGGAGAGCGACATCCAGCCTCAGTCAGGGAATTCTGCCGCTGGACGGCGAGCCTCAGCGCCGTCTCTTGCCCAGCTCGCTGCCATCTTTTTTCGCATCGGTGCCACGGGCTTCGGCGGCATGGTGGCCCTGGTGGCGATGATGCACCGCTACCTCGTCGAGCAGCGACGGTGCGTTGACGACGAGGAGTTTGCCGAAGCTGTGGCGGTGGGACAAGCCCTGCCTGGGCCAGCCGCAGTGGGAGCTGCTACCTATCTGGGGCACCTCCTGCGCGGCATACCGGGTGCGCTCGTGACTACTGCCTCTATAATCTTGCCGGCCGCTGTACTTGTGGTAGTTCTCAGTCCCCTGTATTTCGCCCACAGCACCGCTCCGCAAATGGGGGCGGTCTTGCGAGGCGTTGGGGCCGCGGTGGTGGCCGTCGTAGCCTCTTCGGCGTTTCGCCTGGGAAAATCCGTTCTGGGAAATGCTCCAGCCCTGGTGATTGCCGCGGGCAGTGCCTTTCTGGTACTGGGCGCCGGGCTTCAGCCAGCCGTGGTTCTTCTGGGCGCTGGCGTGCTTGGCGCTCTATTATTGCGCCCACCCGCCGCGCCGTCTTGCGAAGCTCCGCAGGCATCACAAGCCAACCGCAAGCCCACATGAGAGACCTTTTGCTGCTTGCAGTGACCTGTCTGAAAGCCGGCACGCTGGCCTTCGGTGCGGGCATGGGAATGATACCCATGCTTTACGCCGACGTGGTCGTACGCTACGGGTGGCTTTCCGAGCGCGAGTTTCTTGACGGCGTAGCTCTGGGCCACGTGACGCCAGGGCCGGTTATGGTCGCGGCAACTTTCGTTGGCTGGAAGGTGGGCGGCCTGGTGGGCGCGGTAGTGGCTACCCTGGGCATCTTTGCCCCCTCCACCGTCCTGACAATTCTTGTTGGCTGGCAGCTTGCTCGCGTGCGCGACAACCCGTGGCTCAAGGGTTTCCTGGCAGGCGTCCAGCCGGCCATAGTGGGCCTGGTGGCGGCCGTGGTGATACAGCTTGGCCGCACTGCCTTAGCCGCCCCGGCCACTGGGGCCTTCAAGGTTGATTTCTTTGCCGCGGGCCTGTGCCTGGCTGCTCTGGTTCTAATAACAAAGTTCAAGCTAGATGCCGCATTGGTCATTCTGGCAGGCGGTGTGCTGGGGCTGGTCTGGTATTCAATGTGAAAAACCTTACGCCATGAGATACCTGCTCATAGCCCTGACGCTGACGTATCTTGCTGCCGTGCTGGGCCCCATGGTGGCGATAGTACTAAAGGTTGACCCAAAGACCGTGCGAGTAGCCCACAGCCTTGAGCTGGTGAGGATGGCACTGGTCCTCACGCTAAAGACTAGCCTGATAGTGACGGTGCTGACAGTAGTGTTGTGTCTGCCCATAGCCATCTGCCTGGCGCGGTTGGAATTTCGCGGCAAGACGGCGCTGGATATGCTCGTGGACGTACCTATAGCACTACCGCCCCTCGTTCTGGGGGTGGGGCTGTTATTGTTGTGGGGGCGGCGGGGAATGGTGGGCCAGTATCTCGATGCTATGGGCATCCAGATTTCCTTCACCACCCTGGCAGTGTGCGTGGCCCAGTTTGTGGTGGCCTCGCCTTATTTCGTGCGCATCGCTCAGAGCGGTTTGCAGGCGGTTCCCAGAGAACTGGAAGACGTGGCGCGCAGTCTAGGAGCGCGGCCCCTGCGTGTATGGGCAACGGTGACGCTGCCTATGGCGCGCGAGGCTATACTCGCGGCTACCATTACGTGCTGGGCCAGGGCCGTAAGCGAGTTTGGCGCCACGCTGATGTTCGCCGGTAACTTCCCCGGCCGCAGCCAGACCATGCCCCTGGCCATTTACGTCACCATGCAGTTTAACATCGAGGACGCGGTGTTGATGTCGGCCATAATGCTTGTTTTTGCACTGGCAGGCTTTGCGGCTGCACAACATCTGCTGCGGCGTTACGGCCGGCCCCGCGCTCTGGCCGGCGCGATATGACATGCCTAACCAGCCGACCGACAGGGATGGCCTTTTTCTCGACGTCAGCAAGAAGCTGCGCGACTTCACTCTCGCCGTGGCGCTTGAGGTGCGGCCGGGGGAATGTCTTGCACTGGTCGGTCCGACGGGATGCGGCAAGACTACTTTGTTGCGCGTGGCTGTGGGCACGGCGCGCCCGGATGCTGGGCGCGTGGTGATGGCCGGGCAGGTTTGGTTCGACTCACACAGGGGCATTGACTTGTCCCCGGAGCGCAGGCATACGGGCTACTTGCCGCAGGAATACGGGCTTTTTCCCCATTTGACCGTCGCCGAGAATGTGGCCTATGGTGCCCGAGCCCGCGGAGTGGGTCGCGCTCAAGCCCGCGCCTTGGCCTACGACCTGGCTGAGCGGTTGGGCATAGCAGAGCTGGCGCACGAGAGGCCTGCCAGGCTGTCTGGCGGCCAGCGCCAGCGTGTGGCCCTGGCTCGCGCCCTGGCCTCTAAGCCCCAGGTGCTTCTACTGGACGAGCCGCTCGCTGCTCTTGACATGCAAACCCGCGCGTCCGTGCGTATTTTTCTCAAGAGCCTGGTCGAGGAACTGGGCTTGCCTACCGTCGTTGTGACCCACGACCCGGTGGATGCTCTTACCCTTGGCACTCGCATTGCTGTCATGCGGGACGGCCAGCTCGTCCAGGTAGGCACCCGCGAGGAAATCCTCGATGCCCCTCGCGACCCCTTTGTGGCTGACTTCCTTGGCCTGAATCTCTTCTACGGCCAGGCGACGGTCTTGCCCGACGGGCTCACCAAAATCGCCGTGGGCTCGGTGGGACTTTTCTCCGCAGACCGGGCTACAGGCGAAACAGCGGCAGTGGTGCTGCCTACCGACGTGACCCTGAGCCGCGAGCCTGTTGCCGGGTCAGCTCTCAACGTCCTGCGCGGCCACATCGAGGGCCTCACCTACCTCGGCCCAACCGTGCGCGTCGCTGTACGGTGCCAGGAACTGCTCCTTGCGGCTGAGGTGACTTTTCACTCCGCCGAGGCTATGGGCCTGCGACCTGGCGAGAGCGTTTACGCTATCTTCAAGGCCACGTCCCTGCGCTGTCTCACTTGACGCATCGCAAGCGCACCGGCCCTCGATAAGCGACTGTTTCAAGAGCCATCTCAGACGCCTCAGGAAACGGACGCTGGTAAAAGGTCTGGCCCGCGCCCCTGTACGCTTCCCGCAGCTCAGCTGGCCCTGTGACGGCTTTTGTGGCAATCGTCTTGGCCATGCCCCGGAAAAGGTTTGCCTCCTCGAGCTATGCGCCAGCCAGTCCCATGGTGAAAGCGGTCTTATAGGCTTTCTTTTGGTTGGTTTGTTCCAGCAAATCGTTTACGGAATCCTGTGGTCAGAAAAGCTCCCGGACTCGCCACTTCGGCCTTGCGCGACCTGCCAAAGGAAAGAACCCCAAACAAAAGGAACAAGTCGTTGCCGCACCAGCTCATTGTTTGGAGGTGGGCGCGGTGACATTTTTCTTAGCTTTGAGCATGGTTTGCGCAGCGCCCGGGCTGGAAATCCGGCCCACCACCGTAACGTTGCACCTGGCTCGTGGAGAACGCGAAACGCTGGCTTTTGAGCTTGCTGCGCCCATGAGCGACAGCTTGTCCGTTTCTCTTGAACAGCTACGCGGCGAGGTTTTCGTCGAGCGGGACTATCGGTTGGTGCCGGCGGAGCACGTGCAACTCTCAGAGGAAGCCGTCCGCCTGTGGGTGCGTGTTGACGCCCGACAGCTCGCCGCAGGCAGTCACGAGGGACGATTGGTCGCCCGCTCCCCGTCGCAGGAGGCGCACGCTGTCCTCCGCGTCCGGGTGTGGCCATTCAGCATGCCTAAGGAGCCAAACTTTGAGTTCGAGCCGTACTATCCGGGTGTGTTCTGGCTCGCGGGCGGCTATGACCCCAGGCCAGAAAACCTGGCCCGCCTCGAGGCTCATTTGCGCGTCCTGGCTGACCTGGGCACCACCTGCAACACCTGGCTTTTCAACGTCTGGGAGCTTGTGCCGTACATAAAGGTGGCGGGCACGGGCCAGCCTCTGGCTGAGGCCGCTGCTGCCGCCCCAGGCATCATAGGCGTCACCGCGAGGCCCAGGCTCGATTTCTCCGCCCTCAGACCCTTTGTTGATCTTCCTCGCCGCTACGGCCTGCGGCGCCTGAGCACCTATTACGGCGTGGACGCCGACTGGGCGGTGGTAGAGAGCGCCCGGGCTATTAGCGGCCAGAGCTTCCCGGCTGACAGTCCCGAGGCCCGCCAAATCCTTACCTACTTCTTCTCCGAGCTGGCCCGCTTCTGGGAGAGCCACGGTTACCGGCCAGTTTATTGCAAGATAGGCGACGAGATAGGCCCTGAGTTTGTTGAAGAGTACATACGGCGGGCCAGGGAGGTGCGGGCCGCGGGGTTGCGCCCGTATACAACCATCACGAGCTGGCTGCCCTTTTCCCCGGAGCTTCTTGAGAAGATGAACCCATGGTGCGACCAGTGGCAGGTGGGCGCAGGCTACATGCGGCAGTTTCGGGCACTAACAGGCGGCGGCTTTGCGATGCGTGCCTGCGAGAAAGTGCTAACAGGCCCGTGGGGACCCTACACAAATGGCGACGCGCAGGAAACCTGGGCGCAGGAAGGTGTCTTCCCCGACAGGCCGGAGCACCCAATCATGTCGCCGACGCTGACCGTTGACGGCAAGCCCCTTACGCTCACTGGCGGGCCGTGGGGTAATCGTACCAGGGGCATCTGGGCGACCTGGGCAAGTGCCGTCTACCTGTCCCTGCCCGATGGCTCCGACCCCAACGCAGGCCAGCACAAGATTGTCCTGCGCTACTTCGAGCTTATCCCCAGCCCCGGCGCTAAGCCCCTGTTACGGCTCGACAAATCCGACTGGCTGCTTTACTATGGTGGCGGCAGTGACCCTTATAAGGCGCCGTATCTTGGCAACCGGGCCTTCCCATGGAACATGGCCTTTTACGGCGTCAATGCCTATGCCCACTGGTGCTACGTGTGGTACCCCGAAACCGAGCGCATAGGCTGGTTTGACGACCAGCTTCAGTGGACAGCATCGCCGGCTTTCGAGGGACTGCGGGACGGCAACGAAGACCTGAGGCTCTACTTTGCTGCCATGGCCAGGGCAAAAACGCAGGCGCAGCGAAAGGCCTTGCGCGCGCTCACGTCCGACGCCGGGCCGCTCAAAGTCCATACCCAGGTCTACGCCTGGCCACTGAATACTCTCATCACCATGGTATGGGGCGAGAATTCTTACTCAGCCTACCAGCAAGCCAGGCGCGTCCTCCTGCGAGCTTTGTGCGAGTAGCTGCTGCCCGGCTATCTTTCGGCGATGGGTGGGCCTGGTGCGCCCCTGGCTGTGTGGTGGCCTGATGGCAGCCGCGCGAGAAAGTCTGGAAAATAGAGACGCATCACCTTCTTTCATGTTTGCAGGCCTGGTCCGGTGGGAGCAGCACGAAAAAGTTTGGGAAGGGGGTCTGGGGGAGAACCCTTTTCAAAGGGTTTCCCCCAGACCAAGGGGCAGGGACTCGCGTTTTCTTCGGGAAACGAATCGGCAGAAACATAAGGCCGCCAGGCCGGAATGAGGAAGACGCAGGAGGAGCTAAAAGACATGAAACCACGCGAGCGGGCTCTTGCAGCCCTGCGCTTTGAACCAACCGACCAGATACCCTTCTTCGGTTTCGGGTGCGTCAACCCGGACTTTTGCGAGCGTCTGTCGGGGATACCCTTCGCCAGCGACCCGGAAGGCTGCATGATAGAAGCCCACCGGCGCCTGGGCGTCGAAATGGCCGCTCAGGTAATCACAGGCTTTGCGGGCTACGAGGGCTCCGACACG
>JANZZA010000349.1 GCA_026419655.1 Armatimonadota bacterium
CGGGCCGGCCTGTCGGCGGCCAGGGATGTTGAGTAGCGGGCGCAAATAACGCAACCTTGCACAATAAAGGCTGACCGCCAGGTGTAGTCTTTCTGCGGCCAGGGGCACGACAGCCGTAGAAGGCTGTGGTAGCACCGGTGCCAGCTCCGCTAGGCCTTACGTCCGTACCAGCCCGCCCTCAGTAGCGCCCAAATTCCTCGACGGCTTCGAAGAAGGCCAGAATGTTTTCCCACGGCACGTCGGGTTCCAGCACGTGAGTGGGTGCCAGAAGTAACCCGCCGCCCTGTCCAACGGTCTCGATAAGGTGCTTGATAGTGGCCCGCACTTTCTCGGGCGTGCCGAAGGGCATGGTGGTCTGAGTACCGACGCATCCCCAAAAAGCCAGATGGCTGCCGTAACGTTTCTTGATTTCCACGGGGTCCATGCATTCCGGCTGGACAGGATTGAGGATTTCCAGTCCGATTTCGATAAGGTCAGGAATAATAGGCTCGATGTTGCCGTCGGAGTGGTACCACAGTAGCACGTCCGGATTAGCCTTTTTTGCCACCTGCCACACGTACTGCCATCGCGGTTTGAACCACTCCCGCCACATTGCCGGACTCATCATCATGCGGTCTTGCATGCCCACGTCGTCGCCGCAGATTAGCATGTCGCAGCCGGCCTCAGCGCAGCGGCGGGCCATGAAAGCTCTATCTTCTGTCAGGCGGTCCAGCAGAGCTGCCGCCATTTCCGGGCACTCAATCATGTCTTCAAAGAGTTTCTCCATGCTGCGGATCTGCCAGGCGTGCTCGAAGATATGCCCGACGCCACCCGTCACGAACCAGTCCTCTGCGTGGAGACGGGCCACATCTTCTTCCAAATGCTGGTGCCTGTACGTGGGGGTGTAATCGGGCCAGGGATAATCTTCGTAGTCTTGTACAGACGCGGCCCAGGCCAGAGGGAACCGGTATCGGGAAAAATGATAGAAAGTCCCCGGGATACTGGCCGTCCCGTACTCGTTGAAAGTGGTTTCAGGGGGTAGCTCCTCGCGGAAATAGGGCCGAAAGTCGGGGAGCTGCGCAGGCCCAGCAAAGCCCACGCCGGCGACCTCCATGCCAAAGTATGCTTGCGGGCCGGGTATCTGGGCAGCCTGCGCCGGGTCGGACAGGTCCAGCCCTCGCTCCGCAGCAACATGGGCTCTGTAACGCTCATAGACGGCCGGTGTAAAGTCTGCGGTTTTGGGCACGCGGTCTGGCACCTGCCGCCGCATTGCAGTGAGGACGCGTTCACGCCTGCCCATCTCTCGTGCGGACATCATGCACTCTCCTTCTCTGTTAGCTGTTATGCTCACTCTTGGGCTGCGGTCGTCATGGCTCGGTATCGAAGCTCGCTAACTTTCTTCACCCAGCGCCTCGGCAACTACATCATGGTACGAGTGAGTCAGGCTTGTCTCGGCAGCGTAGGCGCGGCGAAGATTCTCATAGTTTCGTCTCAGGCGCTTGAGTTCGTCCGTTTTCCCGTCCGGGTTCTCGAGAGCCTGGTAGAGGATGGCTCCTTCGGCCTGCTGTGGGATGGGCCATTCGGCCAGGTGGCAGATCGTGGGCACCAGGTCGGTAATCCAGGCGGTCCGCTCCATCCTGTAGCCCTTGCGCACGCCGGGTCCTTTGAGGACGAAAAGTGCCCGCAGGTCACCAATGCCCCAGGCGGCGGTGGGCAGGTGATCGCCGTGCTGGCCGTCAAACTCAGGTCGGACAGCAAAAACCACGTCGCCGATATTCTGCCCGTAAATGCCCAGCGGGCGGGCATCCTCGCGTCTGACCACCATCGAGAAGGGGCAGACGCCCAGTTTGGGGTCCCGGTAGCTTAGCAAGGCCGTAATGATGGCATCGCGGACGGTTTCGTATTCCTCTGGGGACACGATGCCGTCCGGGTCACGCCCGGCCAGATTTACGTAGACGTAGCTTGACCGCTGGGCGAAAGCCCTGGTTTGCTCCCAGACGACTCGTGGCCCTTGTGGAGTGTCTTCCATCGCCAGCAGGCCCGCTTCCTGGAGAACCCTGTTTACGGGGACGTGCTGACCGCCAGCCTTGGCGCCATGGTCGGAGACCACTGCCACGAGTACGTCTTCGGCCGCGTGGCGCAGGATTTTGCCCAGCATGGCATCCCAGGCACGATGAAATTCGCGCTCCAATCTCTCCGACCGTGCCCTTGCTTCGGCGTCAGTGCCCGTGACTGGGTCAAGGCTCGTGGCTATCGAGTGGTACATCCAGTCAGGGGAATGCAGGTGCATTACGAAAAGGTCCCAGGGCTTGCTACCCAGCAGGTAATCAGCAGCGTCGGCCAGCCACTGGTGACCTTCCCAGAGCATTTCCATGAACGTGGCTTCATCAATCCAGCCGAGATTGAATTCGTCCACGCCAAAGCATGATAGCGGCATCGGTTCCAGGCCTGCCAGCTCCTCAGCCAGGGTCTCCGGCTTGTGGTAGCCCTCCAGGGCACAAATGGGCGACAGGAAAAGTTTCAGGGTCTTACCGTCCGGACTTAGCTCCAGGAGCTTAAACTTGAAGACACCCGGTCGCGGTCCTTGAGAACACTCAAACTCCCGCAGGTTTTTAGCACTCCATTCACCTGGCTGCAGCACGCATATCGGCTCGGCGTCTTGTTTGCCCGCGAAAATAGCCAGCCGCGGCCCTTCGCTATCGCAGATAGCCAAACCCCACCAGGTCGTCGGCGCCGGCTCGTCCAGTGCCGCCCGGAAGGCAAGCGGCAATTCGTATTCGACGGTCACAGCTTCGGGCAGTTGCGCCCAGCCCTGCGGCTCGCGGCCCTCTACTACAGTGCCCAGGGGGTACTCTTCGGTAGCGAAAAGCTGAGACGCGCACAGGTCAGAGGCAATGTCCCACATGTGTTTGCGCTTCGGGTGAAGCCGCCACTCATTCGGCGCCAGGCCCGCCCCCGCGACCTGAAGGAGCCAGTCCCCGCCGCGCGGTGGCCAGGACGTGGGATAGTTGAGCACAATTGAACGTTTGCCGGCGCGGGCGGCTGCTTCCCATAGAAACTCGGCCTGTACATCGTTGCTGTCGAAGGCCGGATAGACCTCATTCAGAGGCATGTCGGGCTTGTGCATGTGAAAGCATGTCACAGAGTGGGTGCCTGGCCAAGCGCCAGTCACGATAGTGGCCCAGTTGGGCGGCGTGATTGTCGGAAAGGGAACCAGGCAGTTCTCTGCAAACACTCCAGCTTCGATTAGAGACTTCAGATTTGGCATGTCGCCGTCAGCCACGTACTTCAGTACTCGTGGGACGATTGGTGCATCGGCGCCAAGAATCATTACGCGCATCCTTTTCACCTCGGCATCTCGTCTCGGAACGCGCCAGTTTTCCCTGGCTTCGCGGGTATCCCTTTTTTGGGCTGGGCACCCCTGAACACCGGCGGGTCGCGGTCCCGATTAGTGGCCCGAGATAAGAGGATTCCAAGGCGTGGCGAGATGATAACTCACAGGGGTCTGTGCTGTGTTTGCTCGGCTGCGCAGTCGGAGCTGGCTTCGGTGCACAGCATGCCCTGGCCTTGCTGTGTATGAGGGTTGAAGAAAACCTCGTGCGGCTTGCGACCAAAACGGATTATCATCCACGCCTCAAAACCGTCCTTGGAGCAGCGAGGGAAGAGACGGTCGCACAGATAGCTCGCGGCTAACTCAGCCAGCTTTGCTCGGCTCAACCTTCCAGAGCGCTGCCGAGGGCCGTAGGGGGTGACTGAAGAGCTCTGCATTGGAGGAAAGTGGGGAGCACAGTGGCCTGACCAACAGCGAGGCGCCCGGAAGCTCGTGCCATAACTGCTGGATTTTTCTCCTGTCAGCAAAAGAGCCATGCGGCCACACCCAAAACGCAGTCCCTGGGGCCCAACGGGGCCGGTTGGGCCTGCTATTTGTTCCTGCCCCTTCGAGCATTGTGCTATTGCTCAAACCACTGCAGCGGATTTTGCCGCAGGCCCGAGGGAATCTTCGGGCTGTGTGCAGTAAGCATGCACTGCGCTCCCGGGGCAAGCCCTAGTATTGGCGCCATGGAGCTGCTTCTTTTTCCAGGTTTTGCGATCTGCAGCCCCACGCTATTCCAGTGACAGGTGCAGGGTCTTCTGGTGAGTGTAGGTGACGAATCCCGGCGGCGAGCCGCGAGGTTTCCGGACATACCGGGCCAGGGTGTAGTCCACGTCGGCCACTCCGTCGCGCCGGTAATCGCTCATCTTGCCTGCCAGCCGCGCTGCCCATAGCAGGGTCTCGCGCGGTACGCTCTCAGGTGTGCCGTTGGTGCGGATGAGAACGTGGGCACCGTGGACGCCACGGGCGTGGAGCCAGATGTCGGAAGGTCTGGCCAGCCGTAGTATCTCGTCGTTCTCCTCGGCATTTCTGCCAAACAGTATGACATGGCCCGAGGGCGTCGCTGCCCGGCCGACCGAGGAGCGCGACTCTTCGCGACTCCGCTGTTGTTGGTCCGATAGACCCAGTTGCTCGGCCATCGCGGCGAGCTCGGCCAGGTCGCTGACGCTGTCGAGACGCTGTAGTTCTGCCGAAAGGTGTTCTACGTCCCGACGCGCAGCTTCCACCAGCGCCGGCAATCGGGCCGCCGCGCGCCGTGCCTTCCTGTAGCGAGCGAAGTATTCTTCTGCACTTGCCTTTGGTCCTAGGCCGCTAACCAGGGGAATCCGCACGCGCTCCTGGTTGGGGGAATAATAGTCGGTGAC
>JANZZA010000356.1 GCA_026419655.1 Armatimonadota bacterium
GAGCTCCGCGGTGAAGCCGACAGCGTGCGCCGCCGGACCGTCGGCGACGAGGTGCATCTGCGCGGCATAATCGAGTTTTCCAACTACTGCCGTTGCCACTGCATGTATTGTGGCCTGCGAGCAGAAAATCAGGCACTCAGGCGCTACAGGATGCGCGCTGAGGAGATTGTCCAGGCCGCCGAAGAGGCTGAGAGACTCGGGCTTGGCACGGTGGTTTTGCAGTCGGGGGAGGACCTGGCCTGGACGGCTGAGGGCCTGGCTGAGGTCGTGGCCCAAATAAAATCGCGCACATCCCTGGCTGTGACGCTATCGGTGGGCGAGCGAGAAACGTGGGAATACCGTCTCTGGCGCGAGGCTGGTGCCGACCGGTATCTCCTCAAGCACGAGACATCCGACCCGGCCCTGTACGCGCGACTGCATCCTGGCGCGTCCTTTGAAAATCGGCTCCGCTGTCTGGAGACGCTTTTCGAACTTGGCTATCAGGTGGGAAGCGGGTGCATTGTGGGCCTGCCGGGCCAGACGCCGCGCTCCCTGGCGCAGGATTTGCTGCTGCTGCAGCGGCTGGGGGTGCACATGGCCGGCATCGGGCCGCTCATACCCCACCCTCAGACGCCCCTGGCGGCCATGCCCGTGGGCCCGGCAGAAATAACGCTCAACATGCTCGCGCTGACGCGCCTGCTCATCCCGGACGTGATGCTGGCGGCTACGACGGCCCTGGAGACGGCCATGCCGGGCGGGCGGCTTGCTGGTCTTCGTGCCGGCGCAAACGTCATAATGCCCAACATCACGCCCAGGCAGTATGCGAGCTTTTATGAGATTTATCCTGGCCGGACTGGGGCACGGCTGGCCGAGGCGGATGAGGTGGGAAAGGCCTTGCAAGTCATCGCAGCAGCCGGCCGCAAGCCTGCCCACGGCCCCGGACACAGTCCGCGCCTGGTGGTTTGTGGGGGTGGCATAGGGGTGGCGACAGTATGAAAAAGTTTGGGAAGGGGGTCTGGGGGAGAACCCTTTTCAAAGGGTTTCCCCAGAAGCGGAGGTTTTGCTTGTAGACGCTGGGGGCAACGCTGTCCGGCTCAGAAAGAACACACGGTGTTCAGCGAAGATAGCTGTAGAAACCAAGGGGCGGAGAGCCCAAGCCAAGGAGGCAAGTGGAAATGATTGACACACCGCGCAGCAATCGCCTGCACCTGGCGATTTTCGGCAGGCGCAATGTGGGCAAGAGCAGTCTGATTAACTTTGTGACAGGCCAGGACCTGGCCATTGTGGCCGACGTGCCGGGCACGACGACCGACCCGGTTTACAAGTCCATCGAGATTCTTCCGCTCGGCCCGGCTGTCATCATTGACACCGCCGGCCTGGACGACACCGGCGAGCTTGGGGATAAGCGCGTGGCCAAGGCCCGCGAGGTGCTGCGCAAGACCGACATCGTGCTGCTGGTGGTGGACCCGCGGGAGCCTGTGACGGACTTTGAGCGCGACCTTGTTGCCGCTGCTCGCGAGCGCGGCCTGGGCATAGTAGGTGTGCGCAATAAGGCGGACCTGTGGGGCTACAGCCTGCCGCTGGCGGACGACCTGCGTGCTCTGGATATTCCGTGGGTGGACGTAAGCTGCGCCGAGGGCCGGGGCCTGGAGGACCTCAAGCGGGCCATTATCGCCGCTGCGCCGGCCGACTGGGACCCCCTGGGGGTCGTGCGCGGCGTGGTGGATGCGGGCCAGCACCTCATGCTCGTGGTCAGCATTGACGCTTCGATGCCCAAGGGGCGCCTGAAGCTGCCCGAAGTCCAGACGTTGCGCGACGCTCTCGAAGAAAACGTGCTCTGCTCGGTGGTGCGGGACACGGAGTTCGCCGAGGCCCTGGAGCGCTTCCCGCGGCCGGATATAGTCGTGGCGCACTCCCTGGTGATTGACTACGTGGCCCGCGTCCTGCCGGAAGAAATCCCGCTGACGACGACCTCGACGCTTTTCGCGCGGTACAAGGGCGACCTGGTGACCTTTGCGCGGGGTGCCGTGGCCCTGGACGAGCTTCAGCCCGGCGACCGCGTGCTCATCGCAGAGGCCTGCACTCACTGCGTGATGCCCAGCGACATTGGGCGTTTCAAGATACCGCGCTGGCTGGAGCAGTATGTCGGCGGGCCCATCGAGCACGACCACGTAAACGGTGGTCAGTTCCCAGATGCAGCCGCTCTGCGCGACTACAAGCTGGTCATTCACTGCGGCGCGTGCATGATCAACCGCCGCGAGATGATGTACCGAATCCTGGCCTGTCAGGAAGCGGGCGTACCCATAACCAACTACGGCGTGATGATGAGCTATCTCCACGGTGTAGCGGAGCGGATCTTGCGGCCCTTCCCGGAAGCC
This sequence comes from Armatimonadota bacterium, assembly GCA_026419655.1. GTDB lineage: Bacteria > Armatimonadota > Zipacnadia > Zipacnadales > FEN-943 > JANZZA01. The sequence goes on from JANZZA010000356.1 coordinate 2,358, forward strand.
CATCGCGCCCTTGTGGAAGCCGGTGGCCAGCCCCGCATCACCATCGAGCTAGACGGCGCGGCACTGGGTGTGTAAAACTGCGGAGCACCCTGAAAAACGGTCTGTGACGCGGAAACAGCACGAAAAAGTTTGGGAAGGGGGTCTGGGGGAGAACCCTTTTCAAAGGGTTTCCCCCAGAAATCTACCCGGCAGGGGGAACCCCCCCTTGGGCAAAAAGCGGGGTTCCCCCTGCACCCCCTCCCCGTAAATGCTCGTGCTCCCCGGCGGAGATGCGCTGGCGCCGGACCTGCAAGGAAGAGGTTGAGCAGGGTGGGGGAGGGTGGCCGTATCTTTGGCGGCGCCGGATTTTCGGCTGCGCTGCAAGACTCTCGGGCTGGCGCGTGTGGTGGGCAATCTGGCAGCCCACTACTGCCGTGTCAGTACTTGGCCGCGCAGCCGAAAATCCGGCCCGCCCACAGCGTAAAAAGTTTGGGAAGGGGGCCTGGGGGACAACCCTTTTCAAAGGGTTTCCCCCAGCACAAAAGCAGTGGGGTTTTGTCCGGTTGGCTGAGTGAATGGAAATGTCTAGCGCGTGCGAGAAGGCGTTTAGGGGAGCGGGTCTGACCCTGGCGGCCGCGATGGAGGCCGTTGGGGCGGAGGCGCTGGTGCCGGCGGGTGAGCCTGACCGGCTGGTGACGGGGTGTTTTGCTGCCGACCTTATGAGCGACGTACTGGCCTTTGCGCAGCCTGGATGTCTTCTCATTACGGGCTTGGCGAAAGACCAGGCCGTGCGCAGTGCAGCCATTAAGAACCTGGCGGCGGTGCTAGTAGTCGGGGGCAAGGAAGTGGACCATGAAATGATTGAGGCCGCCCAGGAGGAGGGCGTGCCGCTGTACCGGACGGGGCTTTCAAAGTACGAGGCTTGCGGTGTGCTGATGCAGGCAGGTTATCCGCCCTGCGGGGCGCCGGCGCTGCGTGGCCAGGAGGCGGCGCGAGGATGTTGAGATGTTCAGGGCGGCCCCTGGGCGGCCCCAGCCTGGTGGCTGCAGCCCTTTCGGGGGCCAGCAATGGGTGACAAGCCGCTGGCGCACCTGGAGTATCCGGTCCTGGGCCGCGCATATTTTCTCGGCGGTCGCGCATCAACGTCGCTGCGGCGCGCCTTGCTCCAGGCCGGCGTCGAGGAAGATGTGCTACAGCGCGTGTGCGTGGCCTGTTATGAGGCGGAAATGAACGTGGTATTGCATGCCCGCACGGGCTACATGAGCGTGGATGTGTGGCCGGACCGGGTCGAGGTGTGCGTGACTGACCATGGGCCGGGGATTGAGGATGTGGAGCTGGCGATGCAGCCGGGATATTCGACGGCCTCCGAGGAGGCCCGCAGCCTGGGCTTTGGGGCCGGCATGGGCCTGCCCAACATACGCCAGCACGCTGATGAGCTGGCCATCGAGAGCAAAGTTGGCGAAGGCGTGCGGTTGGTCATGACGTTCTGGCGAGGAGGACGGCGGGATGGCTCAGAGCAATGAGTTAACCCTGGCTGAAGTTGCCCAGCGGTTAGACGCAAGAGCTGTCGCCGCTGCCGACCGGCTTTATGTTGCTGTCGCCGGCGGGCTGGTCAGCGACTTGCTCAGCTACGTAATGGCCAATGGCAGGCCTGGCCAGGTCTGGATTACTATCCAGACGCATCCGAATATCGTCGCGGTGGCGACTCTTGCCCGGCTGGCAGGAGTTCTGATAGCCAGCGGCTTTCAGCCGAATCAGACGACCATAGCCCGGGCCGACGAAGAAGGTATTCCTATACTCGTCTCGCCCGACCCGGCCTTCGTCCTGGCCGGAAAACTCTGGGAAATGGGGGTTCGGTAGAGGCTTCGCGATGGCCGTGTGTGTAGCGGCAGATCTTCATGTGCATAGCGCCTTGTCGCCGTGCGCGGGCGACGACATGCGGCCGCCGGCGGTGCTTTTGACGGCCGAGCGGCGCGGGGTGGGTATCATAGGCGTCGTTGACCATAACTCCGCGGGGAACGCGGGCGCCTTTTTGGAGGCTGCCAGGGCCTTCGCGGTGCGTGTTTTCGTGGGCCTTGAAGTAGAAAGCGCCGAAGGCGTGCATATTCTGGCGCTCTTTGACAATGCCGAGGCTGCTGCTGACATGGATGCGGCGGTGGCCGCCCATTTGCCGGGATGGCGCAACCAACCGGATGTTTTGGGAAATCAAATCCTGGTAGATGCCTTCGGCAACGAAATCGGCTGCGATGACCGGCTGCTGCTCACGGCTACAAGCCTCACGGTGGAGCAGGTGGCGGCGATGACAAGGGAGCGCGGCGGGATGCCCATCCCGGCCCATATAGACCGCGAACTGGCCGGGTTGCTGCCGGTACTCGGGTTTGTGCCGCCGGGTGTAAGCGTGGAGGTGCTTGAGGTCTCGCGGCACATGTCCGTTCGCGAAGCCCGCGCCAGGTGGCCGGAACTGGAAGAACTGCCGCTCATCGTTTCTTCCGACGCTCATTGCCTGGACGATATTGGCACAGCCGTCACCTGGGTCTCGGCGCCGCTGGCAGCCGCCGAAATCCCGGCCCTTGAGTGGGGCCGCTGCCTCGCCGCCAACCTTTTAGGCGCCGGCGGATGACGAGAATGCAGGAGCTGTCTCTGCACATTCTGGACGTGGCAAGAAACTCAATCGAGGCGGGAGCCACCCGCGTCGAAATAACGGTCCTTGAAAATGAGCCGCCAGGATGGATGCAGATAACCATACGGGATAACGGGCCAGGCATGGACCCTGCGGACGCACGGCGCGCGGCGGACCCGTTTTTCACTACGCGCGCGACGCGGAAGGTGGGTCTTGGGTTGTCTCTGTTCGCGGCGACCTGCGAGGCGTGCGGCGGGACCCTCGAGATCGACTCTCGGCCCGGCGTGGGCACAGTTGTCCGCGCACGCCTGCAACTGAACCATATAGACCGCCCGCCGCTTGGTAACATGGGCGCCGTCTTGCAGACGCTTTTTTGCGAGGCTGACCTGGTGGAAATAACCTATCGCCACCGCACGCCGTGTGGCGAGTTTTCCATCAGCACCGAGGAACTGAGGCAGGAGCTTGGAGAGGTTCCGGTGAGCAGTCCTTTTGTGCTTGCCGGTCTTTGTGAAATTGTGAACAAAGGCCTCGCCCAAATTAACTGCGCTGCCTGAAAACTGATCCGATTCGTGTCCGGGAAACAGTACAGAAAGTTTGGGAAGGGGGTCTGGGGGACGACCCTTTTCAAAGGGTTTCCCCCAGGCGGGGGACCCCGCTTTGGGCAAAAAGCGGGGTTCCCCCTGCACCCCTCCCCGTAAATGCTCGTGCTCCCTGGCGGAGATGTGCTGCCACCAGGCCTGCGCATAAAAACCTGGGGTGCCACCAGATACTACCGCGTGTGAGCACCATGAAAAAGTTTGGGAAGGGGGTCTGGGGGAGAACCCTTTTCAAAGGGTTTCCCCCAGAAAATGCCTTTCCCCCGAAGAGGAGTTTTTCCGCGCGGTTTTGAGGTAGTCTTAGGGATTTCACAGCCCGAAAAGGGGGAGTGAAAAGTGAAGAGTCGAGAAGAGCTTGCCGCCTTGAGAGAGAGGGCGCGGCAGGCGCTGGCGGTGCGGGACCGCCGTGATGGCCCGCGCGTCGTAGTGGCCATGGGCACCTGTGGCATTGCCGCTGGTGCGCGCGACACCATGGCTGCTCTCCTGGACGAGCTTGCCCAGCGCGGCATCACCAATGTGTCAGTCACTCAGACCGGCTGCAAGGGCCTGTGCGACCGGGAGCCTATGGTCGAGGTGCACATGCCCGGAGGCCAGGTCGTGACCTACGGCGACGTCACCGGACCCGTCATGCGCCGCATCGTCGCCGAGCACATCGTCAACGGTCAGATAGTGACCGAATACGCCATCGCCACCAGAACGGAGGGCCAGTGAATCATGGCTACAGACATCCTCACCGACGAGCATCGCGCAACCATTGACGCCGTAATCGAAGACAAGGGCGCTGAGCCGGCCTCGCTCATCGAGGTCCTTCACGGCGTCCAGGAGCGTATCGGCTACTTACCTCAGGAGGTCCAGGAATACATTGCCGACCGTTTGGGGCTTCCCGCCGGTGTAGTCGAGAGCGTGGTGAGCTTCTATCACTTCTTCACGACGGTTCCGCGCGGGCGGCACCAGATAAAGGTATGCCAGGGCACGGCCTGCTATGTGCGCGGCGGCAAGCGCGTCCTGGAGACCGTCGCCAAGCACTGCCAGTGTGCCGTGGGCGGCACCAGCCCCGACAGGCGCTTTAGCGTTGACGTGGTGCGCTGTCTGGGTGCTTGTGGCCTGGCCCCGGTCATGACCATTGACGGCGACGTTTACGAGCGCGTCAAGACCACCCGCGTGCCCGAAATCCTTTCCAGGTACGAGTAGGGCCGGTTAGAAGAGGCCAGAGAATCTTTGCCTGTGACGAGGGGATAGACACGATGCGTACCTACCGTTCTCACGTACTGCTCTGCGCTGGGGCTGGCTGTGTATCTTCCGGCGCCGAGTCTGTAGCTGATGCCATGCGCCGGGTCCTTGCCGAGCATGGCCTGGCCAACGAGGTGCAGGTTATCTGCACGGGCTGCATGGGGTCATGTGACCTCGGCCCTGTTGGCGTGGTTTATCCCGAGGGCGTCTTTTACCAGAAGCTCACGCCTGAGGCCGCCGAGGAGATAGTTGTCGAGCACCTGCTCAAGGGCCGGCCCGTCCAGCACCTGATGTACACTCCGCCTGCTGCCGAGCGGCCCGCCCCCAGCATGGACGAGATACCCTTCTTCGCCCTGCAGCGGAAGGTCGTCCTTCGCAACTGCGGCGAGATAGACCCCGGCAACATCGAAGAGTACATCGCCCGGGACGGCTATGAGGCCTTGGCCCGCGTCGTCACCGAGATGACGCCGCAACAGGTCATCGAGATAGTGAAGGCTTCGGGCCTGCGCGGCCGGGGCGGCGGCGGCTTCCCGACAGGCCTCAAATGGGAGCTTACTGCCCGCGCCACGGACACACCCAAGTATGTTGTGTGCAATGCCGACGAGGGCGACCCCGGAGCCTTTATGGACCGCAGCGTCCTCGAAGGCGACCCTCACTCCGTCCTTGAGGCCATGGCCATTGCCGGCTATGCCATCGGCTCCAACAAAGGCTACATCTACGTGCGGGCCGAGTATCCCCTGGCCATCGCCCGGCTGCGGGTGGCCATTGCCCAGGCGCGAGAGTATGGTCTTCTCGGCGAGAATCTCTTCGGCTCCAACCACAGCTTTGACATCGAGCTACGCATGGGTGCCGGGGCTTTCGTTTGCGGCGAGGAGACGGCTCTGATGGCTTCCATCGAGGGCCGCCGCGGCGAGCCGCGCCCAAGGCCGCCCTTCCCGGCCCAAAAAGGCCTCTTCGGCAAGCCCACCCTGCTCAACAACGTCGAAACCTTCGCCAACATCCCGCCCATTATCCTCAACGGCCCGGAGTGGTTTGCTTCCATGGGGACGGAAACCTCAAAGGGCACCAAGGTCTTTGCTCTTGCCGGCCACGTCAACAACACGGGCCTGGTAGAAATCCCCATGGGCACGCCCCTGGGCACAATCATCTACGACATCGGCGGGGGCATCCGTGGCGGCCGAAAATTCAAGGCTGCCCAAACCGGCGGCCCCTCGGGAGGCTGTATCCCGCGCCAGTTCCTCAACACGCCCGTGGACTACGAAAGCCTTAAGGAACTTGGCTCCATCATGGGTTCTGGCGGCCTCATCGTCATGGACGAGACTACCTGCATGGTTGACCTTGCTCGCTTCTTCCTCGAATTCGTCCAGGACGAGTCCTGTGGCAAGTGCCCGCCATGCCGCATCGGCACCAAACGAATGCTGGAAATCCTGGAGCGCATTTGCCGCGGCGAAGGCCAGGAGGGCGATATCGAGTTGCTCATTGACCTGGGCGAGCAGATTCGCCTGGCCAGCCTCTGCGGCCTCGGCCAGACCGCGCCCAATCCGGTCCTGAGCACTATCCGGTACTTCCGCGAAGAATACGAGGAGCACATCCGCGAAAAGCGGTGCCGTGCGGGCACCTGCACGGAGCTTATGAAGGCCCCCTGCGAGCACGCCTGCCCTGCCGGCGTGGACGTGCCCGCGTATGTGGCTCTGGTGGCGGAGGGGCGCATGGATGAGGCTTATGCCGTGGTCCGCGACGCAAATCCCTTCCCGTCGGTCTGCGGGCGCGTGTGCACCGCTTACTGCGAGGCTCACTGCCGGCGCGGGCAGCTCGACGCGCCTGTGGCCATCCGCCTGCTCAAGCGTGCCGCCGCCGACTATCGGTCCACCACCTGGCGCCCGCCCATCGAGCCGAAGCGCCACCAGAAAGTAGCTATCATTGGCGCCGGCCCGGCCGGCCTCACCGCGGCCTATGACCTTGTCCGCAATGGCTACGATGTGACAGTCTTTGACCGCGACACCGTCCCCGGCGGCATGATGCACTGGGCCATCCCCGAATACCGCCTGCCCAAGGACGTTCTCCAGCGCGAAATCCAGGAGATCCTCGACCTTGGCATTGAATTCCGTGGCGGCGTGACCTTTGGCCGCGACCTCACCCTGGAAGACCTCGAGCGCGACGGCTACCAGGCGGTCTTCCTGGCCATCGGCTGCCAGGCGGGCATGGCGCTGGACTGCCCCGGCGCCGACGCCGAGGGCGTCCTGGATGCGGTCAAGTTTCTGCGAGACATCGCCGCTGGGCAGGCGCCGGCCGTCGGCAAGAGTGTGGCCGTCATCGGCGGCGGCGATTCCGCCATTGACGCCGCCCGCTCGGCTCTACGCCTGGGCGCCGAAGAAGTCCACCTCGTCTACCGCCGCACCCGCGAGGAAATGCCAGCCCACCCCCAGGAAATCGCCGAGGCCGAGCACGAGGGCGTTAAGCTCCACTTCCTGGCCGCGCCGAAGGAAATACTTACCAGCAACGGCCGGGTTTCGGCCCTGGTGTGCCAGCAGATGCGGCTGGGCGAGTTTGATAGCGGCGGCCGGCGGAGGCCCGTGCCGGTGGAGGGCGCGGAGTTCACACTTCCAGTAGATACAGTCATTGCCGCTATAGGTCAGCAGCTTGTCGCGGAGGGGATACCCGTCGAGACCTCTCGCGGTGCCGTAAAGGTAGACCCAACCACCCTGGCCACGTCCCTGCCGCATGTTTTCGCTGGCGGCGACTGCATTGGCGGGAACATGACCGTCGTAGATGCCATTGCCGACGGCCACCGCGCGGCGCGGGCCATCCACAGTTACCTTTCCGGCGAGCCGCTGCCGCAACCTCGCAAGCGCCGAAAGACCCGCGTTACTGCTGAGGTCATGGCCAAGCTTGAGGAAATGGGCGAACAGGAAATGCCGCCCGTTCAGCCCCGGCGCATCCCGGACGACTGCCGTTGTGCGGGATTTGCTGAGGTAGAATTGGGCTTTCCCAGAGAGCTGGCTTGTCTTGAGGCCCAGCGGTGTCTGCATTGCGATTACGAGATGGTCGAGGAAGAGGCCGACGTCGAGTCCAGCTGGCGCGCCCAGTGACCGCAAGGCATGGCATACTGGACACTACTGAGGAGAGGAGACCGATGTCAGAGTTCACAATCACCATAAACGACCAGGAAGTTCCGGCCCGAGAGGGCATGACGGTGCTCGAGGCGGCCCGCGAGGCTGGCATCTACATACCCACGCTGTGCTATCACCCAGACTTGCCGCCCCAGGGTGCCTGCCGCATCTGCCTGGTGGAAATTGAGGGCGAGCGAAACCTTCAGCCCTCTTGCGCCTTTCCGGTGCGCCCGGGCATGAAGGTGCGCACTCACTCGCCCACCGTCCGAAAAGCCCGCCGTACTGTGGTCGAGCTGCTGCTTTCCGACCATCCGTCGGACTGCACCGCCTGCGCGCGCAACCGCAACTGCGAGCTACAGGCTCTTGCCGAGGAGCTGGGCATACGCGAGGTGCGCTTCCGGGTGCCCCCGCCGGGCCATGAGGTGGACGATACAAGTCCTTCCGTTGTCCGCGACCCCGACAAATGCATCCTCTGCCGCCGCTGCCTTGAGACCTGCACCCAAATCCAGGGAGTTTCGACGCTGCGCATCAAGGGCCGGGGCTACGACAGCATCATCGGCGCTCCCTTTGATGCGCCCATGGGCCACGCCCTCTGCGTCTACTGCGGCCAGTGCATCAACCGCTGTCCCACCGGCGCCCTGACCGAAAAGTCCTATATCCCGGAGGTTTGGGCTGCCCTCGACGACCCGAAAATCTTCACCGTCGTCCAGACCGCTCCGGCTGTACGCGTCGCTCTCGGCGAGGCCCTCGGCCTGCCCCCAGGCGAAATAGTCACCGGCAAGCTCACCACCGCTCTGCGGCGCCTTGGCTTTGACCGCGTCTTCGACACCGACTTCGCTGCTGACCTCACCATCATGGAAGAAGGCCACGAGCTCATCGAGCGCATCCAGCACGGGGGCGTCCTGCCCCAGCTAACCTCGTGCAGCCCCGGCTGGATAAAGTTCATCGAGCATTTCTACCCGGAGCTGCTACCCAATCTGTCCACCTGCAAGTCGCCTCAGCAGATGTTCGGTGCCATCGCCAAGACCTACTTCGCCCAGGAAGCCGGCATTGACCCGGCCACCATGCGCGTGGTCTCGATTATGCCCTGCACGGCAAAGAAGTTCGAAGCCGCCCGCCCCGAAATGTGCGACTCTGGCTACCGCGATGTGGACTATGTGCTTACCACCCGCGAGCTGGCCCAGATGATAAAAGAGGCCGGCCTCGACTTCGATAGCCTGCCCGAAAGCGACTACGACGACCCGCTGGGCGAATCCACAGGAGCCGCTGTCATCTTCGGTGTCACCGGCGGCGTAATGGAAGCCGCGCTGCGCACCGCCTATGAGGTCATAACGGGTGAGAAACTTGAAAACGTCGAAATCACGGCCGTCCGCGGCATGGAGGGCGTCCGGGAAGCCACCGTGCGGATAGGCGACTTGGAAGTGCGCGCCGCCGTTGCTCACGGTCTGGGCAACGCCGCTAAACTGCTCGACAAGGTGCTCGCCGGCGAAGCCAACTATCACTTTATCGAGATAATGGCCTGCCCTGGCGGCTGTCTCGGCGGCGGCGGCCAGCCCATCCCAACCTCGCCCGAAATCCGCCTCAAGCGCGCCGGAGCCATCTACCAGGCTGACCGACAGTTGCCCATCCGTCGCTCCCACGAAAACCCATCCATCAAGCGCCTGTACGAAAAATTCCTCGGCCATCCCTTGAGCGAGCGCTCCCACCACCTCCTCCACACTCATTACGTCGCGCGCTCCCGCCGGCCCGTGCAGGTCGAGAACGCATAGCCACCCGGGCGGCAGAAGCAGAACAGTAAGGCTCGATAGGCCGGCTAAGGCAGTCTTTTGCGGTTTACAAAGCCTTTCCCTACGCGTGCGGCGCGCGCGTGGAGGGCTCAGTAGTGTTCTGCTGCCGCCGAGAGCCGCGGCGTTACACCTGTCTCTTATACACAT
>JANZZA010000369.1 GCA_026419655.1 Armatimonadota bacterium
TCGCGGCGCGATTTTCTCTGCCGCGTGGGGATGGCAGCGGCTTGCGCGTGTTGCCTACCCGACCTGCTCAAGCACCTTGGGGCCGCTTCCCTCTCTGCTCCCAGCTCGGTCGCTCAACCATACCGCTCGCGCATGACTAAAGCCTCCTGGTGGAAGCCCATAGGCAACGAGCGTGTGCAATGTGAGCTTTGCCCCAAGCTGTGCAAGGTGGGCAATCGCGAGCGAGGCTTTTGCGGCGTGCGGGAAAATCGCGACGGCGTGTATTACACGCTGGTTTACGGCTCCGTAGCAGCAGCCAACGTTGACCCAATCGAGAAAAAGCCTTTCTTCCACTTTCTGCCAGGAAGCCGGTCCTTCTCCATCGCCACGGCTGGCTGCAACATGAACTGTCGGGCCTGCCAGAACTGGGAACTATCTCAGTCCCGGCCTGAACAGGTTGGAAGCGTAGCGCTGTCACCGGACGAGTTGGCTCGGCGTGCGCGGCTGGCGAAATGCGCGTCCATCGCGTACACGTACAACGAGCCGGTAGTCTACTGGGAGTACGTGAGGGATGCTGCCGCCGCCGCAGGCAAGCAGGGCGTCCGGTCGGTCGTGGTCAGCAATGGCTACATAAACGCTCGGCCGCTTCTAGAGGTCTTACGCCATCTCGACGCGGTAAAGATAGATTTCAAAGCCATGAGCGAAGATTTTTACCGGCGCTATTGCTCCGGGACATTGAAACCTGTTCTTGAAACGCTCAAGCTTCTCAAACGGCGCGGAATGTGGACGGAGATAGTGTATCTGGTCATCCCGACGCTCAACGATAGCGCTGCCGAAATAGAAGCTACCTGCCGATGGGTGCGGGACAATTTGGGCCGCGACGTACCGGTGCACTTTACCCGGTTCTACCCCCAGTACCAGCTAAAACACCTCCCGCCCACGCCCTTAGCCACCCTGGAGCAGTGCCACAAAATTGGGCGGCAGGTAGGGCTTCATTACGTGTACGTAGGAAATGTGCCAGGCAGCCCGGCGGAGAACACGTATTGCCCGAGCTGCGGAAAGGCGGTCATCGAACGGCGGGGATACGCGGTTGTGGCCAATAGACTGCGACAGGGACGCTGTAGCAACTGCGGCAAGGCTGTCCCTGGCGTATGGAAATAGGCCCGAGAAGCGTCCGAGAGCGGCGGCCGAGGGGCACAAGCGCTACCGTGCACAGGTAGGAAGTTACGGAAAGTTGACGTAAAATATCCTGGGTCAGTGCCATCACGGGCGGTGCTCTCAAGGCCAAAGGAGAGGGAAGAACCTTGGTGGACCCCCTGAACGCCACGCTGGATGAAATGTTCCTGGCCACGGCAAGGGAACATGGCGAGAGGACGGCAGTCATTCTTGGTGAGCGCAGGGTTACGTATCGGGAGCTGGCGGGGGCCGTTGGGGCGCTGCAGGCAGGATTACAGGAGTTGGGCGTGCGGCCTGGCGACCGCCTCTCGATGCTTTTCCCTAACACCCCACAGTTTCACGTAGCTCTCTTCGCGGCTCAGGCCTGCGGGGCTGAAGTAGTACCTCTAAACTGCCTGCATTCGCCGGCTGAACTGACCTACGTAATCACCGATTCCGAGAGCCGCTGGTTGCTGGCCTCGTCGGTGTTCGACGACAAGCTAGCGGCGGTGATTCCGCAGTGCCCTAACCTGCAGGGCATTGTCGTCGCCGGCGAGACCGCGCTTGACGGCGTAGTCTCCTGGGATGCTGTCTTACATAGACACGCTGGGACGCCGCCCACGCCATCGGGTCGGCCAGCCACTGAGCCAGCCATCCTCATCTACACGTCCGGCACCACCGGCAAGCCCAAAGGGGCCATGCTATCCCACCGCAATCTAATTTGGGACGCCGACGCCGCGGATAAGGTGCTGGGCGTGGTGCCCGAGGACATCTTCCTGGTGCCTCTGCCACTGTTTCACGCCTACGGCTTTACTGTTGACCTGGTGCTGCCGGTGCTTCGCGGGTCCTGCGCGGTGCTCATGCCGAAGTTCGCAGCGGCCCAAGCCCTGGAGCTAATCGAGGCCCACCGCGTCACCGTGATGGCGGCTGTCCCGACGATGTTTGGTTTGATGCTTCGCACAGCCCGGGACCCGGACTACGACCTGTCCTCTTTGCGCGTAGCTGTGTCGGGCGGCGCGGCTCTGCCCCTGGAAATAATGCGCGGCTTCGAGGAACGTTTCGGTGTGCACATGCTCGAAGGATACGGCCCAACCGAGGCCGCGCCCGTGGTGTCCGTAAACCCCCTGCACGGCGTGCGCAAGCCCGGCAGCGTCGGGCCGCCCATACCGGGGCTGGAAGTAAAGGTCGTGGACGATGACGGCAATCCGCTGCCGGTGGGCGAGGTTGGGGAGCTGTGCGTGCGCGGCCCGAACGTCATGCTGGGCTACTGGAATGACCCGGAAATGACGGCCCAAGCAATCCGCGACGGCTGGCTGCATACCGGAGACCTAGCTCGCCTGGACGAGGACGGCTACATCTACATAGTAGACCGCAAGAAGGACATGGTTATCGTTGGCGGCATGAACGTCTACCCGCGCGAAGTCGAAGACGTGATTTACCAGGTGCCCGGCGTGGCAGACGCTGCGGTGGTCGGTGTGCCGAGCGGGATCAAGGGCGAAGATGTGGTGGCTTTCGTGACGCTTCAAGAGGGCGCCTCGACCCAGCCCGAGGAAATAATCGAGCACTGCCGCCAGCACCTGGCCCCCTTCAAGGTGCCGCGGGAAGTTGTCATCGTCCCTGAGCTGCCCAAAACAGCCGTGGGAAAAATCCTGCGACGGGAAGTGCGCGACCTGGCCCGGCAGATGCTTGGCGCGCGGCGATAATACGATAAGCCGACGGCGGCCCTGGACGACAGGGACTCCAGACTCTCCACACCAAGAGCGCTAATAGTCTCTTGGCCGACTTTTGGATGTAGACTGTCCGAGGAAACCCCTTTGAAGAGGGTTGTCCCCCAGAGCAGTTTCAAAAACCTCTTCATGCCGTTTCCATTACGCCCAGCCTCTGATGCGCCCACGCACCTGTGCCACGGCGCAATGAAAAGCACGCGGAATCCCACTGGCGTGATGCCCGGAAGGTCTACTTCTCCCGGCTAGCCAGGACTTCCTTAATCGCTCCTAGTAGCACGCTCGGCTCGACGGGCTTGTCAATGAAGCCCTGGACCGGCAAGAACTCGCCCGGCTGGTAGGTGCCATCGCTCTGCTCGGGATAGAAGCGCAACTGGGTGGTGTGATGAATAGCACTGAGAACCAGGATGGGAATGTTGGCTTCTTCTTCGGGATACTGGTTGCGCAGCTTCCAGACAAAGTGAAAGCCCTCGGTGCCGTCGGGCATCATGATGTCGAGTAGTATCAAGTCCGGCCGATACGAATCCACCTTGGCGAAAGCCTCTTGCGTGGTCAGGGCCGTATCCACGTCATACCCTGCGCTTTGCAGCACCAACCGCAGCGACTCCACAATGTCCGGGTCGTCGTCCACCACCAGAATCTTGGCAGGTTCAGCCATTTTGCATCCTCCTAGCGGGTTGTGCCATCTTCTGAATACTCTATTCTTTTGGCGGCCGGCTCCTCTTGAGCACCTGCCACCAGGTCAACCACGGCTTGCACAGCGGCTTCGACTCGCTGGGCCACTTCTGCCGACAGGTCTTGACCGAAGCCCAACTGGCCCGGCTGAATACCCACTACGGTGACCCTCGGCGTAATGCCTGTTTCCCGGCCAAGCTCCAGCACGTCGGCCAGAGATACGTGGTGCAGAGACGCCACACGACTAACTTTCACCAGGTCAGCGTCCTCGGCCTCAAAAACGCAAATCTCCCCGGGGCGGCCGCCGAAATCAACAGCATCCACCACAATGGCCCAGTCGGCCCCCTCCATGTCGAAAAGCAGGTTGAGACCGCCTGTATGACCGACCACGACTTCCACGTTCTCCGGCAGGCTCTTCCCCTGCAGGCGCCGGGCCACGACTACCCCCACCGAGTCGTCGCCGTGAAGTTCGCTGCCAACACCCAAAACCACGATGCGCTTCGTCGTGTTGCTCAACCTGTGCTGCCCCCCCAGGCCCCTCCGCAAGGCTATCGCTTGATCTCCACCTTGAGCATGTGGGTGGCGCAGCTTATGCACGGGTCATACGCCCGCACCAGCATTTCCAAAAGCAGCCTTATCTCGTCATCCGGGCGTTCGATAATCTGCGGCACCAGGGCGTGAAAGTCATGCTCGATGTTGTTCAGGTTCTGGTTGGTCGGAATGATGCAGTTGACGTTTGTGAGCTTGCCCCCGTCGTCGAAGGTGTAATCGTGTATCAGCAGGCCTCTCGGCGCCTCGGTGATGCCCACGCCCCTGCCCGCGCGAGGCTTCACGTCCCAGTCTTCCCATTCAAGCTCGCGGCCAAGACACCATTCAAGGTACTTGATGGTCTCTTCCAGCGAATGGACTGTTTCGACGACCTGGGCCACCGTGATGGCGTATGGATTTGTGCAGTCGGTAGTTAGCCCAAGCGCCTGAGCCACCTCTTTGGCCTTCGGATGAAGCTGGTCGTAGTTGATCTTGAAGCGCGCCAGCGCACCAACCATGTACGCACCATTTTCCGTCTCGGCGTGCTTGGCGTGGCTGTGAGGCACGACGAACTCGCGGATTTTCGTTTTGTACTCGCGGGTGTCGGTCATGTCGCCGTTGCTGGACTTGATTTTGACCGCGCGATACATGCCGTACTCGTCGGGGTCCCAGCTAGCCAGACATTCCGTGGGCCTGTCGAAGTCTGGCAGCTTGAGGGTCGAGAACAGTGCCACAGCAGCATCCAGGTCCCTGCGGGCGTCCAGGCAGCGGGTATGAAGGGCTTCCATGGCTGCTGGGTCAGGCAACTTGGGCATGCACTTGGGCAAATACGCACACGGGTGAATGTGGCGGCCCACGATTAGCTTACACAGGTCGTTGCCCAGCCGCTTGAGGCGCAGCGCCCGCTTTACCTCTTCCGGGTGGCTCTGGATCAGCGGGATTACGCTGGGCACCCCGAGAAAGTCAGGAGCGGCCAAATAGTAGAAGTGAAGGACGTGGCTTTGTATCATTTCGCCGTGATACGCAATCTTGCGCAGGGCGATGGTCTGCTCCGATGGCTCGATGCCGAAGGCATCTTCGATGGCCAGCACCGAAGCCGTCGAGTGGGCGATGGAACAAATACCGCAGATGCGGCAAGCAATGTGGGTAGCCTCATCCCACCGCCGGCCCAGCATGAAAGCCTCGAAAAGCCGCGGCGACTCGGTTATTTCCAGCCGCAGCTCCTCTATCTTGCCGTCAGTGGCATTTAGCACGATGTTCCCGTGGCCTTCGACGCGACAGACTTCTTCGACGAAAATGCTTATCTTCCGGTCCGCCATGTGCTTTGCCCCCTAACTACTCCTTCTTCTCCTGTTGAGCGCGAGCACGACGGTCTTCAATCTCCCACGCGCAGAAAATGTCAAAGCGCTGCATGACCTCCTCCGGCGTCAGTCCGCGCTCCTGAAGCACCTCCCAGTGAGCCTGCTCGTTGGGGTTGTCCACAAAGCCGCGGCAGGCCTCGCACCAGCCCCCGTAGCTCGGACAATCCGCACCGCAGCCGGCTCGCGCCACCGGCCCCATGCAAAACATGCCTTTCTCAAAGACGCACACGTTCTCCTTGCGCTTGCATTCGACGCAGACCGGGTAATTAGGCAGTCGCGGTTTCTTGCCCAGGAGCAGGTCGCGCACTATGCGCAGGAACTCCTCGCTATTCATCGGGCAGCCCGGTATCTCGAACTCCACCGGAACAACGGCCCGGATGGGGCGGACAGGGATGGTATCAAACTGGGCCCCGGCCTCGCCATAGACGATCTCCTTGGCCTCGTTCATTCCGTAACGGTTCTTAAGGGCGTTAACGCTGCCGTTAACCGCACAGGCGCCTATCGGCACCAGCATCCTCGCCCGCTCGCGAATCCGTTTGATGTACTTAATGTCGTGGTGCGTAGAGACAGAACCGTCAACGAAGACAATGTCTATTGGCTCAGTTGTCTTCTCAGACATGGCCTCGCGCCACTCAACAAACTCGACGTGCTCTAGCACGTCCAAAAGCTCATTCTCGCACTCCAGGATGGCCAGACTGCAGCCCTCGCAGCTAGTCATGGAGAATACCGCGGCTCTGGGCTTCGCCATTTATATCGCCTCCCACATGAACTTCAGCTCTGAGTACTTGAACACCGGCCCGTCCAGGCAGCAGTAGCGATTGTTGATCTGGCAGTGACCGCACTTGCCCACCCCGCAGCGCATCCGCCGTTCCAGAGACAGGATCATGTTTTCGTCGGCGATGCCCTTGAGCCGGCACTCGGTTATCACGAAGCGATACATTACCGGTGGGCCGACGATGACGGCCTTCGTGCGCGCCGCGCCAAACTCCACCTCGGGAAAGAGGGTGGTGATGACGCCCACGTGGCCCGACCAGTCCGGATGGGGCCGGTCTATGGTGATGTGAAACTCTACATCGTCGCGGGCTTCCCACTGGGCCAGCTCGTCGCGGAACAGTATCTCCGTGGGACTCTTGAAGCCCACGAAAATGACCACGCGGTTGAAAGCCTCTCGCTCCGCCAACACCGCCTGAATGAGGCCGCGCAGGGGAACCAGGCCTATACCGCCCCCGACGATGAGCACGTCGTGGCCCTTTAGCTCCTCAACGTCAAAGCCGTGGCCGAGAGGCCCGCGGATTCCAATTGTGGCACCTGCTTCTAGGCGGTGCAGAGCTGATGTCACGTCGCCGATGCGGCGCACGACGAGGGCGAAGCTCGTCCGTCCATTGGGCGCCGAGGCCAAAGAGATTGGGGCCTCGCCGATTGGCGGCACGAAAACCTGCACAAACTGCCCCGGCTGGTGCCCCAGCGCCTCGCCTGAGGCGAGCTGTATTTCGAAAAGCTTCTCCGTCGCCGTTTGTTCGACAACGTTTACCACCTTCGCAGGCTGGGGCACATAAAGGTCCCTTTCCGGTTCGACTTGCTGGATAGGCGTCTTGGGCGGGCTAAACGCCATGAGCCTTCGCCTCCTTCGCCGACTCCGCCAGAAGGTCGTTGACTACCTCGACGGGGTCAATGTTCGCCACACACTGACGGAAGCATCGCCCACAACCACAACAATACGGCTGTCTCTTATACACATCT